>CAIKHC010000347.1 GCA_903827085.1 uncultured Candidatus Nemicrothrix sp.
GAGGTCAGGGGTTCAATTCCCCTTAGCTCCACTCCGAAGCGACAAATGCCTGTGACGTGATGTCACGGGCATTTACGATTCACGCCGAAGTTGGGCGGTGTCTAGTGAATTACGCCTCGTCGATTTGCCATTCGAGAACCGGCACATCGCGCCAAAGACGCTCAAGGTCGTAGAAGGCTCGGGTTTCTTCGTCGAAGATGTGAACGATGACATCGCCATAATCAACGAGCACCCAGGTTCCATCGTCGAGCCCCTCAACCCGAATGGGCTTGAGGCCCCCGGCCAAAAAGACATCTTCCTCAATGCCGGCTGCGATCGCTCGAACTTGCCGATTGCTTGCACCAGCGGTGATCACAAACCATCCGGTGATTGAGAGAACGTCACCAACATCGAGGATCACCGTTTCGGCACTGGTCTTTCTCGCGGCCGCACGCGCAATCTCAAGATGAAGTTGAAATTCCTCGCCGGGCTTCACTTGCGAACCGTTGTTGAAGTCATGGAACTGACGGTAGACGTTGATGACGATGGCAAACCGGATGAGCCACTCGTAGGTCCGAATTTTTCGAGGAAGTCCTCGCCGAGAATGACAGTCATGTCAGCACCTGAGTTCGATTGTGTACTTGCGACGAGTTCGCCCATCGTCAATGCGCGTTGCATCTGTTGCGCAGTTGCCTCGGGCGTTCCGTCGAAGTAGATGATTTGTGTCGTTGCTTGGCCGAACGACTTCGCATTGCCGATCACGTCGACCTGTCCGCCGGCCGCATTCAAAATAATCGCAGCATTAATCCCGTTACTGAGTTGGCCTGTTCCGTCGAGAACTCGTAGACGAGGACGAGCACCTGGCGCTCCGTCAGGGAAAGGAACGATCGCCGCGACTGCGTCGAGAGCCGCTGACTCTTGAGAGGTCACCATCGGGCCACCGCCGGGAACCGGCGAACCCGCTGGCACAGGAACAACCGGGAGTGAAGAAATACTCAACTGACCACGAGCGACCGAAGCAACAAAACGACCTAAACCGGAAGCGGTGGTTCCCGGGAACGGAGCGCTCCCCGACTTCACCTTCGTCAACCACGATTTCCAAAAGAGTTCTTGGCGAATTAGGCGATTGACATCGTTGTCTTTCGGGCTCTTGCTCGTAAGGAAGGAAGTGATCTGATCAGCTTTCAGCGTGACAGTTCCCTTCGGGAAGACAACCGCATCCTTCGAGTCGCGGACTGCATCAGGACTGTTGAAGGTGAGCGGGGCATACGGTCCGATCAATGTGGCCCATTCATTCGGCTCGATCGCGAATTTTTCAGTGAAATTGAGGTTGAGAACCTTTCCAACTCCAGCAGCTACCGCGTCGATACCTTCCGCTTTCCAAAATTCGGACAACGGAAGCAGTCCATAGTTCGTCGGTATCCCAAGCGTCGCGGGGATGAGTAACACGCCTCCCGACGAGTCTGACGTCAACGCGAAGACAACTGCAGAGTCGAGAGTTCCGTCAATTGCAATCACCGCACCGATTGCCGTGGGCGTCTTTTCGACGACCGCTTCGTACCCGGGAGCAGCAGGGTCAGTCACTCGTTTGACCAACTGACCGTCTGAACTATCCAAGATGACCTGTAAACCAAAGAACACGAGCAACGGAAGCACAGCAAGAAGAAACACGCCGACGAGTGCCGGGTAGCCGAAGCGCCACCAACGGGATCCGGTTGCTGGGTCGGAATCGGGGGTGACATTCTGCGACTTCGCACCCGCATCGAGACCTGCTTCGGGTGGCGATGCCCCTGCCGGTCCTCCGGCAGCTTCCTTACCTCGACGACCCTGGCTCTTCTTCGCGGCTGCAGTCTGATTGTGTTCCGCCACGAGCGCAGAAAAGTCGAAAACATCGCCAGACGACGGTGTTCCAGGTGAAGGGGGAAGCGGAAGGTCGGGCGTCATGAGTCGTCCGAACCGTACAGCCCACGAGACCGAATCTCTTCAATGACGCTGGCTTCGACGAAAGGCTCTAGTGGTTGACCGGAGCGGACGCGATCGCGCAGTTCGCTGGAGGAGATATCGAGACGAGGGATTGCAACCCTCACTGCTGACCAGCCTGGAGGTGGCTCGGCATCGCTGTGGCCATCGCGATCAACAATGACCAAGGTCGCGAGATCTTGCAGTTCTTCATAGCGATGCCATGTGTGCAACGTCGTTGCAGCGTCGGACCCCACGATCAGAAACAGCTGCTGATCAGGAGCAGACGAACGCAGAACCTGCAACGTATCGATGGTGTAGGTCACACCGCCACGATCGATTTCGAGACCGCTGGCTTCAAGCCCATCGAGACCTTCAACCGCGGCACTAACCATGGCGAGACGAGCAGATGCCTCGGATAACAGCCTCGTCCCGGTCTTTTGCCAAGGGTCATTGGCGACCATGAGAAGCACACGATCAAGATGAAGGGCAGATCGGACCTCTACTGCAGCGGCAATATGACCGATATGAGGTGGGTCAAATGTTCCGCCGAGAATCCCAAGACCGCGACGAACTGGAGCCATTCGGGAGAGTGTACGGTCGGTGAAGGAGCAACATCCCGTCGGTCGGCACAAAGTAGTGACACATGTCACCTATGCCAGAGGGAACACACACGCCCCTCCGTGCGGTTACACCATTGTCATTTCCCCCCGAAACGACACGTTCAGGATTTCGATCCAGAACAACACGGACGCTGGCAACACCGGCGCCATTTAGGAGTCCCCCGCTATGAGCGATTCAGTCGGCCAGTACCTCAACGAAATTGGTCTTGTCCCCCTTCTCACCGCGCTCGAAGAGCGCGAACTTTCGCAGACCATCGAAACGGGTGTTGCCGCATCGGCACGTCTCGAGAATGGCGAGCGTTCCGTCTCCCTTAAGTCTGAGGTCCGTGCTGCAGCGGTGGCGAAGGATCGATTCATTCGCGCCAACCTCCGCTTGGTCGTGAGCGTTGCTCGTCGCTATCCCCTGCCCCCAGGTATGGAACTGCTCGACCTCATCCAAGAAGGAAATATCGGCCTCGAGCACGCCGTCGACAAGTTCGACTGGCGTAAGGGCTTCAAGTTCTCGACCTACGCCACGTTCTGGATCCGTCAGGCCATCGGCCGAGCACTCGACCAAAAAGCCAGCCTCGTTCGTCTTCCCGGCGACCGCTCCGCCGGCCTGCGCGCCGCTTTGCGCCAAGTCTCGGGCGACGGCGACCAACTCGATTCCGAGAATGCCTGGCTCCACCGTCTGACGAC
Organism: uncultured Candidatus Nemicrothrix sp.; assembly: GCA_903827085.1. GTDB lineage: Bacteria > Actinomycetota > Acidimicrobiia > Acidimicrobiales > Acidimicrobilacustridaceae > Acidimicrobilacustris > Acidimicrobilacustris europaeus. Next base: position 3,240 of record CAIKHC010000347.1, read on the forward strand.
ACCCACCTCGCTCGACCGGACCATCGGCGAAGACGATTCCAACGAACTCGTCGACATCCTCCCCGATTCACTCCCTGGGCCCGAAGAGATCGTCCTTGAGCAGATCGACCACGAGATGATCGCTTCGCTGCTCTCGGTTCTCGATTCGCGTGCCCGCCTTGCGGTTGAGCAGCGATTTGGTCTCCACGACGGGCGCCGTCGGTCCTATCGCGAGGTCGGAGACGAACTCGGAGTCACCGCCGAAGCCGCTCGCCGTCTCGTGAAACGGGCAATGGCATCGGTCCGAGAAAGTGCCCCAGACACCATCGACGCCGTCTGATCCAGCATCCGGGAGAAATGGCTTTGCGCTCGAGGGCGTCGGACCACCAACCTTGTGGCTGTGACAACCGAATGGTCCCCCTCCTCTTGGCGTTCGCTCGACGTCGTTCAGCAGCCCGACTGGACTGACCTCGGCGCTCTAGATGACGTGGTCAAGCGACTCCGGTCGATGCCACCGCTCGTCTTCGCTGGAGAGGCGCGCAGTCTCACCGCCGACCTTGCCAACGTCGCAAACGGCGAAGCCTTCCTGCTGCAGGCAGGCGACTGTGCGGAATCATTCGACGCATTTAGCGCTGACTCCATTCGCGACAAACTCAAAGTCATCCTGCAGATGGCCGTAGTGCTTATGTACTCGTCTGGGGTTCCCGTCGTAAAGGTCGGTCGCATCGCAGGTCAGTTCGCGAAGCCTCGATCTTCAGGAACCGAAACAATCGATGGCGTCGAACTGCCGTCATTCCGCGGGCACATGGTGAACGACATTGACTTCACTGCAAACGCTCGAACGGCCGACCCAGAGCGTCTGATCACCGCGTACCAACAATCGGCCTCAACGCTGAACCTTGTTCGCGCCTTCACGAAAGGCGGCTTTGGAGACCTTTCACGCGTCCACGCATGGAACCAAGAGTTTGTTGCCTCGAGCGCAGAAGGACAGCGCTACGAGGAAGTCGCAGAAGGAATCGAGCGAACACTTCAGTTCATGGCGGCGTGCGGCATCGACACCGAATCGACTCCGCAGCTGCACACTGTCGATGTTTCGACGAGCCACGAAGCGCTCATCCTTGGTTATGAAGAAGCGCTTACGCGCCAGGATTCACTCACGGGCGATTGGTACGACTGCTCGGCGCACATGCTTTGGATCGGTGAACGAACTCGCCAACTCGATGGCGCCCATGTTCACTTCCTCTCCGGAGTTGGTAATCCGATCGGCTGCAAAATCGGTCCCACAGTGACTCCAGATGAGGTCATCGCGCTGTGTGAAGCATTGAACCCCGACCGCATTCCCGGCCGCCTCACCCTCATTACGCGTATGGGTGCCGACACGATCAGTTCGGCGCTTCCGCCGCTCCTCACCGCCGTTCGAGATTCGGGTCACCCTGTGGCCTGGGCCTGCGACCCAATGCACGGCAACACCTTCACCGCTCCAAGCGGACGAAAGACCCGTCATTTCGATGCTGTCCTCGCCGAGATCGCCGGATTCTTCGCCGCCCATCGCTCAGTCGGCACGTGGCCGGGCGGCGTCCATATCGAACTCACTGGCGACGATGTCACCGAATGCCTCGGTGGCGCCGAAGAAATCTTGGACGCTGATCTGGACACACGTTACGAAACCATGTGCGATCCCCGACTGAACGCTCGACAGTCACTCGATCTCGCCTTCCGGGTCGCCGAGTTGCTCCAACTTGGCTGAAACCCTCAAACCCGACCCCATGGGTCGACAATTGAGTGGTGAGGAGATAGATTCCTGACCAACGCAGTCAGGTTTCCGACCCAAGGATGCAGTAGAGCCCCCATATGTCTGAATTCGAGATCGACGCAGCTTCAGCTGCAGATATCGCAAAGTTTGAAGTGCAACTCGCCCGGTACCTCGCGGGTGAGCTGGAAGAGGACGTCTTTCGTGTCTTCCGCCTCAACAACGGCATTTACGGCCAACGCCAGGGCGGACACAACCAGATGATCCGCATCAAGGCGCCCTACGGCACCATTACGGCTGCGCAACTCCACCGCATGGGCGATCTGGCCACCGAGTACTCCCGCGGCTGGGGTCACCTCACGACACGCCAGGCCATCCAGTTCCATTTCGTCCAACTCGAACGAGTGCCGGATCTTCTACGCGACATCGCCCTCGTCGGGATGACCAGCCGAGAAGCTTGCGGCGACACGGTTCGAAACGTTCAGGGTTGCCATCTCGCCGGCGCTTGCCCAAGTGAAATTCTCGACATCACTCCGTGGGCCGAAGCCGCATTCAAGCATCTCCTGCGCAATCCACTCGGGCAGCGCCTGCCCCGAAAGTTCAAGATCAATTTCTCGGGATGCGCCACCGATTGCGGCCAAGCCATGTTCAACGATGTGGGCATCATCGCCACCACTCGAACAAATGACGACGGTTCGGTCGAAGCCGGATTCCGCGTCTTCATCGCAGGCGGGCTTGGAGCAAATCCGCACGCCGCTCTTGCGCTTGAACCGTTCACGGCGAAGGAAGATCTTCTTCCGACGATCGAGTCGGTGCTGCGAGTCTTCGAGCAGACCGGAAACCGCGACAACAAACTTCGTGCACGCATGAAATGGGTCGTCGACAATCTCGGTTTCGAAGAAGTCCAGCGTCGAGTTCTCAAGACTCGTCACTTTCTTCTTGGCTCATCGACCTGGCCAGGTGGCATTCCCGCAGAAGTCATCGAAATGGGTGATGCTCCTGCTGGCACCGCTGGTGCGGCGGGCAACACAGCAATGGGTCAGGGCACTCCGGTGGTTCTTCGCCGTGCTGGTGCCTTTGAACGCTGGGAAGACTCCAACGTCATTCGCGGCGC
>CAIKHC010000348.1 GCA_903827085.1 uncultured Candidatus Nemicrothrix sp.
ACAATCAGATCGTTGTCTTGACCGAGACGAGTGTGCGGAATGGGCGAGGTTTCATCCCATAGCGACGTCTGCACTTTTTCCGATGCAAGGGCCGACAGTGTCGTTTCACCGATGAAGTGGTTTGCACCTTCGGTCATGATCGGCACGACATGCGCGCCCGCGTCGACGAGACGACGACAAACGTCGACCGCTTTGTACGCGGCGATTCCCCCGGTAACTCCGAGAACGATGCGACGGGATGTGAGGGTCATGCCCGCAGAACCGACAACAGGTCGGTCAGTCAGCCTCGGGTGCTTCGTCGATGGCCTCGGCCAATTCGACGGTTTCATCGATACCTTCGACGACGTCCTCGAGGAGGAGTTCGGCGGGATCGACGCGCACAGGGATGATCTTGTCGGCCGAGATTTCCTCGAACGCAATCGAAAGCGGCTTGCGGGCGAGCGAGGTCACCTGCGGCGGAACGTTCGAGCCCTGTCCCTCACCGAGTTGGTTGAAGTAGGCGTTGATCTGACGAGCGCGCTGCGCCCCGAGCGATACCAGTGTGAATCGCGAATCAACCTTCGAGAGAAGAACTTCGATTCGGGGGTTCACCATCGAGTCATGGATCTGGGCCACAGCACACCTTCGATACGGATTGGGGACAGAAGACTTTCGGACTGAGAGTCCTGCTGAACGCCGCAGAACTGCCTCAGAGAAGAGGGGCAATGCTACCGCAGACACCCGCCAGGACCACATTGCTGGAAATCTCGGTGTGGGCGGAGAACCTCGTTAGGCCGAGCGATGCTCGGCAATGAGCCCTTCAACCTCGGCCACCGTGCGGTCGAGATCGTCGTTCACGATGCAAACGGCACCCAATCGACGGCCCTCGGCCAATTCCGCCTGAGCCACAGCAATACGGCGCTCGGCCTGCTCCGGAGGGTCTCCCCGACCCCGAAGCCGTTCAGCCTGAACCTCAGCCGAAGGCGGCTCAAGGAGGATGAAGAGGCAATCGGGCACCCGTTGGAGGACCTGCGCGGCGCCCTGAACATCGATTTCGAGGATCACGTCTCGACCATCGGCGCCGTCGGGCCAAGGTGTGCCGTAGAGATTGCCAAGGAATTCGGCATATTCGAGGAATCCGCCCTCGGAGGCATGGGCTTCGAACTCTTCCCGGGTGCGCCAGACGTAGGCGTCTTCGCGCTCGCTCGGCCGCCGTTCACGAGTGCTCCAGGATCGGGAAAGCCAAAGCTTCGGATCAGCAGCGACAAGGCGAGCCACGACCGTGCCCTTGCCTACTCCCCCTGGTCCGCAAACGACGATGATCACGAGAGTTGGGTCAGTTGCCGAACGCAGCCAAGAGGGCCTTGCGCTGCTGTTCACCGAGACCGCGCAATCGGCGAGTGTCGGCGATACCGATCTCGGTCATGGCGCGTCGTGCCTTGACCTTGCCGACGCCCGGAAGCGATTCGAGAACCGCAAGAATCTTGATACCAGCAACAAGTTCATCGGAACCGGCAAGATCGAGAACTTGACGGAACGACAGTTCACCGGACTTCAACTTGTCCTTGACCACGGCTCGGGCTCGACGCGCTTCAGCGGCTTTCGCGAGCGCGGCCTGCCGTTGTTCTGGAGTGAGTACAGGAGGCTGCGGCATGGGCGAGACCATAGCCGTTGCCCTAAGGCCATCGTCCGGGCCAGCCTTGGATCGGTCTAGGAAAGCGCTCCGGCAACCTCGGCGACGATCGAAATCGCTGCCGCAACGGGGTCGTCTGCGTGGGTGACGGCACGTCCGATGACCAGAACGTCGGCACCCGAAGCCACGGCCTCCGATGGCGTCGCTGGTCGCGCTTGATCGTTGGCACCTACTCCGGCGGGTCGAATTCCTGGCACGACCGTGATCAGGTTGGGCGCCAGTGCACGGACTGTTGCAAGATCGCTGGCCGAACACACCAGCCCTCCGCACTGCGCATCGAGAACTATGCCGACTCGTTGTTCAAGCGCGTGCAGATCAGCCTGCTCACTCGTAAGCACAGTGATACCCAAACACGTCGGTGCGGGAAAACCTGCCGCCGATGCACCGTCGGCGACACCTTCGACTCCGGCTCGCAGATGGTCGACACCAGCTCGGGTGTGGACGGTGAGGTACGACACCCCGAGCGAACCCATCACTCGAGCTGCCTTATTCACCGTGGTCGGAATATCGAGAAGTTTCAGATCGGCGAAGACCGCAAAATCCTCGCCAATCATTGCTTCAATGGCCTCCGGGCCGGCGGCACTGAAAAGCTCAAGGCCAACTTTGGCGACACCAAACCAGGGCTTCAGCGCATGTGCAATACGGCGAGCAGTGACGATGTCGTCGACATCGAGCGCAAGCGCCAGACGTGAACGAATTGCTTCAGGGGCTCCGCTACTGAAATCAAACTCTTCAACGGGCATGGACGACTCCGACTAACTCGCTCACAGACCGAACCCCATGCCCGGAACACCATTCTTGAATCTCGCCCTGCACGCGAGCGACGCTTCGAGGATCAGCGAACGAAGCAGTGCCGACTTGGATCGCGCTTGCACCAGCCATCATCAACTCGATCGCGTCGACACCACGCGCGACTCCGCCGACACCAATAATCGGAATCTCGGGATGCGCCGCGTACACATCGTGTACCGCGCGCACTGCGACGGGGTGAATCGCTGGTCCGGAGAGTCCGCCTCCGCCACCACCGAGTCGGTAGGTGCGCGTTTCGGGATCGATCGCCATGCCGAGGACTGTGTTCACCAAAGTGACGGCGTCGGCACCAGCTTCATGTGCTGCTTTCGCGATTGACGCCAGATCGGACACGTTGGGGCTGAGCTTCGCCCACATTGGACGTCCGCATACCGACGAAGCTTGAATCGCTTCGGCAGTTGTGTGCGGCGCGTGGGCAAACATCCGATTGCGATCGTGGTGATTCGGGCATGACACGTTGACTTCGACTGCAACAACTTCAGGTGGAGCGTCGCGCAGCATCTCTGCAGCACGCGCGTAGTCGTCAATTGTCGAGCCCCAGATACTTGCAACGACAGTGGCGCCGGTGGCAATCACCGCAGGGAGCTCTTCTTCGAGCCACTTGCGAACGCCTGGACCTTGGAGTCCGACGCTGTTGAGCATGCCGGCAGGAGTTTCGTGAACACGCGGCGCAGCATTTCCCGCCCACGGTTCGGGGTAGAGCGACTTCACTACGACTGCACCCAGCGAGGAAAGGTCGACATAGGCGCTGAGCTCGTCGCCGTGACCAGCGGTACCTGATGCCGTCATCACTGGAGCGCGCAACGTGAGTGAACCCACGGTGGTGGTGAGATCTACCGATGCTCCGGAACGACGGCGGCCGGCCATTAGGAGGCTCCCCCGCGACGAACTCCCTGGTGATATTCCTGCAAGGGGCGGACCTCGAGCGGATGTTCAGCCCGGTCGGCCATTCCGTTCACTGCGGCAAGACCTGCAGCCCCAGTGGTGAGCAAGGGAATGTTGTGCTTTCCGGCAGCAGCGCGGATATGTGCGCCATCAGCGCGTGGACCTCGACCTCGCGGCGAATTGACGACGAGGACAACCTCGCCGCTTTCGATGAGATCGACTGCATCTTGACCGTCGGGCTCGCCGATCTTTGCAACCACCGTCGCGACGTCGATGCCGTTACGTGTCAGATGCTCGGCGGTGCCGGAGGTCGCAGCAATTGAGAATCCGAGTTCGCGGAATCGTTGTGCCGTCTTCACGCCGACTTCCTTGTCGCGATCAGCAAGCGATAGGAACACTGTTCCTGATGTTGGAAGGTTTGTACCGGCAGCAAGCTGGCTTTTGGCGAAGGCGAGTCCGAAGGTGAGGTCGATTCCCATGACCTCACCAGTAGAACGCATTTCCGGGCCAAGCAACGCGTCGGCTTCGGGGAAGCGACTGAATGGCAGCACAGCTTCTTTGACAGCGATGTGATCGCCCTGCACTGGTTCAGACAACAATCCCTCGGCGCGCAGTTCGGTGAGCGTCGCACCGAGCATCACGCGGGCAGCGACCTTGGCCAACGGGACACCGGTGGCCTTTGCCACGAATGGAACGGTGCGGCTCGCCCGCGGATTGGCCTCGATCACGAAGACCTGGCCGCTCTTTACTGCGTACTGGACGTTGAGCAATCCGATGACTCCAAGAGCGTCGGCAATTCGACGGCTGTAGTCAACCAACACCGCCATGGTTTCAGCAGACAGCGAATACGGCGGGATGACACACGCAGAGTCGCCCGAGTGCACGCCGGCCTCTTCGACATGTTCCATGATCCCACCGATGACGAAATCGCCATTGGCATCGCGGATGGAGTCGACGTCGACCTCGGTGGCGTCTTCAAGGAAGCGATCTACAAGCACTGGTCGTTCAGCCGAGAGTCCGCCTTCTTTACCGAGGCTTCCGAACGTCGCGAGCTGCGCCATTGCAACCCGAAGACCTTCATCGTCGTAGACAATTTCCATTGCCCGGCCGCCGAGGACGTAACTCGGACGAACAAGAACCGGGTAACTGATTCGTGAAGTGATTGCCAGGGCTGCGTCGATATCGACAGCAGTGCCACCAGCCGGCTGCGGAATCTCGAGCCGCGCACAGAGTGCGTTCCAGAGTTCGCGATCCTCGGCCGCATCGATCGATGCAGGCGATGTGCCGGCGATGAGCTCAACGGGAAGCGTGTTCGACAACTTGAGCGGAGTTTGGCCACCGAGCGACACAATGACACCCACCGGCTTTTCCGCCTCGATGACGTTCATGACGTCTTCATGGGTGAGCGGTTCAAAGTACAAACGGTCACTGGTGTCGTAATCGGTCGAGACGGTTTCCGGATTGCAATTCACCATGATCGTTTCGAACCCGGCTTCGCGAAGTGCAAATGATGCGTGCACGCAGCAGTAATCGAATTCAATGCCCTGTCCGATTCGGTTCGGTCCCGACCCGAGGATGATGACCTTCTTGCGATCTGACGGTGCGACTTCGTCGGTGTCTTCCCATGTCGAGTAGTGATACGGCGTTTTCGCATCGAACTCAGCGGCACATGTATCGACGGTTTTGTACGTAGGAAGGACTCCCAGTTCTATTCGACGCGAACGAACCTCGTCGTCGGTGCGTCCCCACAACCATGCAAGTTGGGCGTCGGAGAAGCCCAACCGCTTCGCACGCTTCCAGCCTGCACGAGTTAAATCGTGGAAACCGACTTCAGCGAGGTGAGCACGCTCTTCGGTGATCGCAGACATCTGGTCGAGGAACCAAGGATCGACCTTGGTGGCCGCGTAAACCTCTTCGATCGATTTACCTCGACGCAGTACGGCTTCGAGTTGGAAGATTCGTTCTGGAGTTCCGATGCACGCCTGAGCGAGGAGTTCGTCGACGGTCATGTCGTCGTAGGCCGCTTCGCCTGGATCGCAGTTGAGTCCAAGTCGTCCTTGCTCGAGGGATCGGAGTCCCTTTTGTAGCGATTCAGGGAACGTGCGTCCGATCGCCATGACCTCGCCAACCGACTGCATCTGCGTTCCCAGAACATCGCTCGTTCCTGGGAACTTTTCGAACGCCCATCGCGGAATTTTGGTGACGACGTAGTCAATGGTGGGCTCGAACGAGGCCGGCGTCATCTTGGTGATGTCGTTCGGAATTTCATCGAGTGTGTACCCAACGGCGAGCCGCGCTGCGATCTTTGCGATCGGGAAACCTGTGGCCTTCGATGCGAGCGCCGACGAACGCGACACCCGAGGATTCATTTCGATCACGACCATGTCGCCGTTCACCGGATTCACAGCGAACTGAACGTTGGAGCCACCCGTTTCGACGCCTACTCGGCGCATGACAGCAAACGCTGCGTCACGCATGAGTTGATATTCGTAATCGGAAAGCGTCTGTGCCGGAGCGACGGTGATGGAATCGCCGGTGTGTACGCCCATGGGATCGACATTCTCGATCGAGCAAACGATCACACAGTTGTCAGCGTGATCTCGCATGACCTCAAGTTCGTATTCCTTCCAACCAGCGATGGAGGTCTCGATCAGAATTTCAGAAATAGGGCTGGACTCAAGTCCGTAGGCCGCTACTTTTTCGAACTCTTCCATGGTCGAAGCAATTCCGGTGCCGCGACCACCGAGGATGTAGGCGGGTCGGATCACGCAAGGGAGACCAATTGATCCGACAACATTCATGGCTTCTTCAAATGTGTGCGCGGTTGCTGATTTCGGCGTCGCCAAACCAATTTCGGCCATTGCCTGCTTGAACAGCTCGCGATCTTCCGCGGTTGCGATTGCGAGCGCATCGGCGCCGATCATTTCGACGTTGTACTGCGCAAGCACTCCGGCTTCTTCGAGCGCCATCGCGAGATTGAGTGCCGTTTGTCCACCGAGCGTGGGCAGCAACGCGTCGGGTCGCTCTCGTTCGATGATCCGCGTAAGTACTTCGAGATCGAGGGGTTCGATGTAGGTGGCGTCGGCAAAGTCGGGATCGGTCATGATTGTCGCCGGATTCGAGTTGGCGAGTACGACTCGGTAGCCCTCTTGGCGAAGGATCCGACACGCTTGGGTACCCGAGTAGTCGAATTCACACGCCTGACCGATGACGATCGGGCCCGAGCCAATCAACAGGATGGTTTCGATGTCAGTACGGCGAGGCATTAGTTGGTTCCCTTCACGGAATCCATGAGTTCATCGAACATGGTGAACAAGTACGCAGCATCGTGCGGACCCGGCCCCGCTTCGGGGTGGTACTGCACACTGAAGGCAGGCATATCGAGGCTGCGAAGACCTTCGACCACTCCATCGTTGAGATTTCGGTGCGTGACTTCAACCTTCGGCCCGATCGAACCGTCGTCGACTGCATAGTTGTGGTTCTGGCTCGTGATCTCGACCGCTCCGGTATCGAGACGGCATACGGGATGGTTGCCACCGTGATGGCCGAACGGGAGTTTGTAGGTGTCGGCGCCAAGCGCAGTTGCCAACAACTGGTGACCGAGACAGATGCCAAAGATCGGAACCTCACCGAGTAATCCGTCGATGATTTGGGGGGCGCCAACCACCGCTGCGGGATCACCAGGGCCATTCGAAAGAAACACGCCATCGGGATTGCGGGCGAGGACCTCGGACGCTGGTGTGTCGGCAGGAACGACTTCGACCGTCGCAATGCCTGAGAGATGACGAAGGATTGTGGTCTTGATGCCAAAGTCGTAGGCCACGACTCGCTTAGGGATTCGACCATCGGTGCCGGTGAAGGCGAACTCGTACGGCGATGCGCAGGTCACCAAGCCGACAAGATCGACGCCACTCGTTCCGTGTTCGGCCTTTGCCGCGGCGAGAAGCGCTGACTCAGATGCGGTACCAAACGCACCGGGCATCGCACCGAGGTCTCGGATGTGACGAGTGAGTCGACGTGTGTCGATGCCCGCAATGCCAGGTACACCGGCCTTCTGCAGGAACGACTGGAGGTCACCCTCGGCGCGCCAGCTGCTACGGCGGCGAGCCATGTCGCGAATGATGATGCCGCGTGTGAATGGTCGGCGCGATTCGTCGTCCGATGACGTAACGCCGTAGTTCCCAATATGCGGATAGGTGAACGTAATGAGCTGACCGGCATAGGAAGGATCGGTAATGATTTCCTGATAGCCCGTAAGTGCCGTGTTGAAGACAACCTCACCTGACGTAATGCCATCGTCGCGTCGGGCCCCGATCGCTTCACCTTCAAACACAGTGCCGTCGGCAAGAACCAACAGCGCTTCTTCGATACCGCTCATCGTTGTGCCTCTCCGTCGAACACAGTCGGGACGCCACACAGAAGCGTGTAGCGGACTTTGCCGCGCACGACGCGCCCTGCATAGGGCGTGTTGTGGGATTTACTTGCAAGTGCTGCAGGGTCGACGGTCCATTCGAGCGCCGGATCGAAGATCACGAGATGCGCAGGCGCGTCGGCTTCGATCGTTCGGCCATGAATGTCGTCGATGCGCGCGATCGCCGCTGGATTCCAGGACATCTTCGCCATGAACTCGGTCAACGTGAGAATTCCGGGTTCGACTAACTCGGTGATTCCGAGGGCGAGCGCGGTTTCGAGCCCGAGCATTCCGCACGGGGCGTGATCGAACGGAGCTTCTTTGACGTCGGCGGTATGGGGAGCATGATCGGTTGCGATGGCATCGATCGTGCCGTCGGCGAGACCGGCCTTTACGGCTGCGACATCTTCTGCGCTGCGCAGAGGAGGATTCACTTTGAACACCGGGTCGTACGAGGCGACTTCAGCATGAGTGAGCGTGAAGTGATGTGGAGTTGCTTCCGCTGTGACGTTGAGGCCACGTGCCTTTGCATCGCGCACCAACGCGACTGCCCCAGCGGTGGACAGATGTTGAAAGTGCACTGCCATTCCGGTGAGCCGTGAAAGTGCAATGTCGCGAAAGACCATGAGTTCTTCGGCTTCGGCAGGAATACCGGGAATGCCGAGACGGCTTGACCACTCGCCTTCGTGCATGTGCCCGCCATGGCTGAGGGCCTCGACCTCGCAATGTTGAGCGAGCACAACAGGCTCAGGCAAACCTGACGCGTATTCGAGTGCCCGACGCATGAGGCGGTCGTCCTGCACGCCGCACCCATCGTCGGTGAAGATCCGGACACCGGCTGCAGCCAGTTCGGCCATGGGCGACAGCGCATCGCCTTCGCGGCCGATCGTGATGGAGCCTGAGGAACGCACGTCGCACAGGCCCGCAGCGATACCGGCGTCGAGAACCTGGCGAACAACCGCAACCGAATCAATGGTCGGTTCGGTGTTCGGCATGGCAACGATTGCGGTGTAGCCACCGAGTGCCGCAGCGCGACTACCAGTTTCAATCGTTTCGGCTTCTTCGCGACCCGGTTCGCGCAGGTGGGTATGGATGTCGACGAACCCGGGAGCGACCACGCATCCGGTGGCGTCGATGACCGGGGCATCGGCCAGACCAAGAGCGTTGAGATCAAGTGCGGTTCCGACTGCAGCGATTGTTCCGTCGGGTCGAACTGCAACATCGGCGATTCGTTCACCGGTGCGGTCGACGATACGACCGCCAGTGATGATCCATCCTGCTGACTCGGACACTGTTGCCTTTCGATCGGTTGCGTTCAGGGGTTCAGACATCGGCTTCGCCTCCCCATGTGGTTCCGCTTCCGAGAAGCAGGAACAAGACCGCCATCCGAACGGCTACGCCGTTGCGGACCTGATCGACGATCACGGTGTTGGGGTGGTCGGCGACCGCGGCGTCGATTTCCACGCCGCGGTTCATGGGGCCGGGATGCATGATCAGCGCGTGGCCAGGGAGCAACTCGGCACGCTTTTCATTGAGACCGAACCTGTTGCTGTATTCGCGAATGCTGGGGATGAGAGCTTCAGTCATGCGTTCGCGTTGCATGCGCAGCAGGTAGCAGACATCGACTGTCGGCAACACCGCGTCGATATCGGTGCTGATTTTGACTGGCCAGCCTTCAAGGCTTGGTGGCAGCAGTGTTGGGGGTGCGACAAGCGTGACGTCGGCACCGAGAGCGGTCAATGCCGCAACGTTGCTGCGCGCAACTCGCGAGTGGCGAATGTCGCCGACAATCGCGATGTGCTTGCCAGCGACGTCGCCAAGGCGTTGGCGGATTGTGTAGCAATCCAGCAATGCCTGTGTGGGGTGTTCGTGCCAACCATCGCCAGCATTGATCACTGCGCTGGTCGCCCATTGCGCTACTTGGCGAGGTACGCCCGCCGATGCGTGACGGACAACAATCGCGTCGACACCCATTGCTTCGATGGTTTCGATGGTGTCTCGCAGCGATTCGCCCTTCTTGACCGAAGAGGTACTGACGCTGAAGTTCATGGTGTCGGCCGAGAGTCGCTTTGCTGCAGTTTCAAAGCTAAGCCGGGTGCGGGTTGAGTCTTCGAAGAAGAGCGACACCACCGTGCGACCGCGAAGTGCGGGCACCTTGGGAATGGTTCGTTCGCTGACTTCGACAAAGGAATCAGTGAGCGTCATGACTTCGTTGATGCCCGCTGCGACGTCGGGGTCAAGGTCGGCGATTGCAAGAAGGTTGCGCATGCTGCCGTGTCGGGGGTTTGTGACTGGTCGGCTCACTTGACCATCTCCCCGAGGTCGACCCCGTCGGAGGTGACGTCGACTGCTTCGTCGCGCCGCGTGGGGAGGTTTTTGCCAACGAAGTCCGGCCGGATCGGAAGTTCTCGGTGACCGCGGTCGACCATCACGGCAAGCTGCACTGCTCGGGCTCGGCCGTAGTCGGAGAGCGCATCGAGAGCGGCGCGAATCGTGCGTCCGGTGAAGAGCACATCGTCGACCAACACCACCGTGCGGCCATCGAGGTCGCACGGAATGTCGGTGACGGTTTCCGGCAGTACCGGGCGAAGGCCAATGTCGTCTCGATAGAAGGCGACGTCGAGGCATCCGAGGGGCACCTCAGAGCCATCGATGAGTTCGAGTGCTTGACACAACCGGGCTGCCAGGGGGACTCCCCCAGTCTGCAGACCGATCACGACAACATCGTCGAGTCCTTGGTTGCGCTCGATGATTTCGTGAGCCATGCGCTTGGTAGCTCGCTGCATGTCATCAGCGCTCATGACCCGGGTCCGGGCAACAAAAACGCCCCCATATGGGGGCGTCAAGCGTCGTTCGCGTTCAGCCACGTTCGTGGTCCTTCCTGTCCGTTCGGGCCTCACGGGACCCGCTTCACGGTCAGGGAGAGAGTATATCGCGAGTTAGCGAACCGCGCCTGCGACTGCTGAGAGCACGCCATTTACATAGCGACTGCTGTCATCGGTGCTGTAGGACTTGGCCAGTTCGACCGCTTCGGAGATCACCACAGCAGTTGGAACATCGGGCCGGTGCATGAGCTCGTACGTAGCCAAACGGAGGATCGCTCGGTCGAGGGCCGGCATTCGATCGACGTCCCAATTTCGCGCATGAGAAGCGATCACTGCGTCGAGGTCGTCCTGGTTCTCCCCCACCCCAACCACGAGCTGAGCAGCGAACTCGTCGGGGCCCACGGGCAACGATGCGAGAACGTCGGCGATGGCGTCGCCCTTCATCTCGGTTTCGTAGAGAAGGTGAAACGCGCGCTCGCGGGCATCGTGTCGATTGGTTGCGTTACCGAGGTCGTCGCTCACGCCCGGGTCAGGTATTCGCCGGTACGGGTATCGACCTTGACGCGATCGTTGGGTTCGACGAACAGCGGGACCTGAATCACAAGGCCAGTTTCGAGCGTTGCGGGCTTGCGAGCACCTGAAACGCGATCACCCTGAATGCCGGGCTCAGTCTCGGCGATGTTGAGCTCGACGGCCGCAGGTAGTTCCACCCCAACGATTTCGTCGCCGTACATTTTGAGCACCGCTTCGCCATTCTCCACGAGATAGTTCGAGGCGTCGCCGAGCGATGCCGGGCCCACGTTGAGCTGGTCGTAGGTGGAGTTGTCCATGAAGACGTAGTCGTCGGCTGAGCGGTAGAGGAACTGCATCTCTCGCTTGTCGATCATTGCCCGCTCGACCTTTTCGCCGGCGCGGAAGGTGCGTTCGACCACCGCTCCGTTGCGGGCGTTCTTAAGCGTGGTGCGCACGAATGCGCCGCCCTTGCCCGGCTTCACATGCTGGAACTCGACGATTTCGAACAACACGCCTTCGATGTCGAGGGCCATCCCGTTCTTGATGTCGTTGGTGGTGATGGTGGGCATGAGGGCCTTCCTGATCCGAGACCGTGACGTGGGTCAGGGAGTCGGTGACTTCGTTGTGTGAGTGAGGGGTCGACACCCATCGGGGGTGACGACGACGCTGTCTTCCATTCGGACCCCGCCGTGCGCCGGGAGGTAAACACCCGGTTCGACGGTGACGACGTCGCCGATGCAGAGCGTATCAGCGCTTGTCCCGGCGACTCTCGGCGCCTCGTGGATGTCGAGACCAACCCCGTGTCCGGTTCCATGCGTGAACGATTCGGCCCAACCCGCCTGGGCAATGACCGCTCGAGCAGCGGCGTCGACCTCGCTCGTGGCAACACCCGGGCCGACGACCCGGACCCCAGCCTCATTAGCGGCGGTGACGACTTCGAGCATTCGCTTGCATGTGTCGTCGACCTCGCCGATTGCGACGGTACGAGTCATATCGGAGCAATATCCGTCGACGATGCAGCCGAAATCGAGGACCACGAGATCGCCATCCTGAAGTCGCCGATCGGTAGGGCGCGCATGGGGCATGGCTCCGTTGGGGCCAGAGGCGACGATGGTCTCGAAGCTTGTGCCTGAGGCACCAAGGCGCCGCATCGCCGAGTCAAGAGCAAGCGCGAACTCCGATTCGGTGAGTCCGTCGAGAAGACTTGATCGCCGTTCGGCGAGCGCAGCATCGGCAATTGCCGCAGCCAGTTCCATCCGTGCCAATTCGGCCACATCTTTTGATCGTCGAAGTGCTTCCACGAACCCCGTCGTTGCGACGATGTCATGGCCGCTCAACCAGTCGTCGGCATAGCGGCGTTGCGCTGACCACGTGATGTGGTCGGCTTCGAGACCAATCCGCTTTGCGTTCGTGAGCGTCGAGGCGAGTACCTCGCGTTGGGCAGTTGAGGTGATCTCGAGACGACAGGGAGCATTGGATGTCGAGAGTTGATCGGCAGCCTGTTCGGTGTAGCGACCATCGGTCACCAACACCATGTCGTCGGAGGTAACAACCACAACGCCAGCGCTGCCGGTGAAACCGGTGAGATAGCGGATGTTGCTGGCCGCACTGAGCAGTAGCGCATCGACTTCCGCATCGGCCAGTGCAGCACGTAGCCGACTGACTCGATCGTCGACAAGTAACGGCGGCAGCGCGCTGAATCGATCAGCGATCGAAACTGCTGAGGAACCAGCAACCACGTTGGTCACTTCAGCAGAGTTGCCACGGCGTCGACGGCCAAACGGTAACCGTCGCCACCAAATCCGGCGATGGTTCCGGTTGCCACCGGGGCAACCACAGAAGTCTTGCGCCATTCCTCGCGCGCTGCCGGATTCGAAAGATGCAGTTCAATGATTGGACCTTCGAAAGCAGCAAGCGCATCGTGCAGCGACCAGGCGTAATGCGTAAACGCGCCGGGGTTAAAAATGATTGCCGCACAACGGCGACGCGCTCCATGGATGGCGTCGACGAGTTCGGACTCGGCGTTGGACTGCAAGTGTTCGATTGTGAGCCCATGCGCTGACGCAGTAGTGGTCGCTGTCGCTACGTGCTCGGCCAACGTTGCGGTGCCATAGATCTCGGGCTCTCGGTCGCCGAGAAGGTTGAGGTTCACCCCAGAAAGCAACAGGACAATGGGAGCGTTCGACATCAGCGGTCTCCTTCGATTCGGATCGCATTGATTGAGTCTTCGATAAGCGAAACGTCGACTCCGGTCACTGATTCAACTCCGTTGGGGCCGTCGAGAACGAAGGTGATTCCATCGAGAGCTTTTTTGTCTCGACCCATAAGCGCAATGAGCTCAGAATTTTCGAGACCAGTTGGAAGTGTGAGAGGCAAGTCATAGGCGCCCACGACGCGGCGGTGCTCACCAACACGATCTTCGTCGATGCGACCCAAACGCAAAGCCAGTTCGGCAGCAAAGATCAGGCCTATCGCAACCGCTTCACCGTGACGAAGATCGTGATCGCCGGCGATTTCAATGGCATGGGCCAACGTATGTCCATAGTTGAGCGTTGCGCGAGCCCCACCCTCTCGTTCATCGCTGGCAACAACGGCAGCCTTAATAGCGACGCAGGCCGCAACCTGTTCGTCGATTGGCAGTGCGTCGAGGCCTTCACCACCGAGGAAGTGGTACTTCGCGATTTCGCCGAGTCCGCAGCGGTACTCACGCGGAGGCAACGTCGACAACAATCCGGTATCGCAGACAACCCCTGATGGCTGCCAATACGCGCCAATCAGATTCTTGCCTTCAGGAATGTTCACTCCGGTCTTGCCGCCGATGGCCGCATCGACCTGACCCACAAGCGTGGTTGAAACGTGCACAACCGGAACACCGCGGTGGTACGAGGCTGCGGCGTACCCGGCAGTGTCGGTAACGATTCCCCCACCAACGGCAACGACGCAATCGGCGCGAGTCAGGCCCCACTGGGCAAATTGCCGACAAAGGGACTCGACGGTGGCCATCGATTTCGATTGTTCACCATCGCCCATCGTGAACACCTTGTGTTCGCGTCCGGGATCGACCTCGATACCGAGACCTTCTTGGGTGACGATTGCGACACGCTTCGCCCGGTCAGGAATGACTCGTGAAAGTTCAGACCGAACGCCATCACCAACGAGAACTTCATAAGAACGATCAGCGAGCTGAACGGGAACAACAATCATTGAGCATCGACCTCGTTCACGCTGCGAACGATTGTTCCAACCACAGCGGCAATCGGCGCCGTGCAATCGACGGTGATGTCGGCAACTTCGCTATAGAGCGCTACACGATCGGTTTCCATTTGCGTCAATGTTGCCCGGGGGTCGTTCGCAAGTGCGGGACGGTGGGTTCCACGCGAGGTGCGGCCGACCAGCACATCGACAGGCGCCCGCATCCAGACCACCGTGCCTGACTCGCGGAGGCGATCTCGGGTAGAGGAACTCAGCACCGAGCCTCCGGCGGCGGCAATCACTGATGGGACGGGGGAAGCCAGTAGATCGGCCATGGCTTCGGCCTCGATGTCACGAAACGCAGCCTCACCATCGGTAGCGAAAATCTCCGTGACAGCTCGACCAGTTCGAGCGACGACCTCGTCGTCAGAGTCAACAAAAGGCCGCGAAAGTTCTTTGGCGACGCGACGCCCAACAGTGGATTTGCCCACGCCCATCATCCCGATCAGCACGATGTGAGCCGAACGAGATGAGGCGGAGTTCACGATTTAGGCGCGTCGGCGCCGTCGGCGAACGCCTGACCAGCGTCCCAGTTGAGCGGGGTCGCCTCGGGATCAAGCGCCGAGTCGGTGTCGATACGCGCTGTTTGTTCGCGGACTTGAGTGATGAACGTGTCGTGGTTTCGAACAAATTCTTGCAATGAGTCGCCACCAAACTTGCGGAGGCATTCGCTGGCCAACACGAGTGCGGCCATTGCTTCGGCGACAACACCCATGGCCGGCACTGCGGTGACGTCAGTGCGTTCACGGAACGACACACCCGCTTCTTTGGTGGCGGTATCAACGGTGGCGAGCACCGGACGGTTGAGCGTGGCAAGCGGCTTCATCGCGACGTGCGCAACAAGGACTTCACCAGTTGACATTCCACCCTCGATGCCACCAGCGTTGGCGCTCGTGCGGCGATAGGTCGAAGCCGCTTCGTCCCACACGATGGGGTCATGTGCTTCGGAACCTGGTCGACCGGCGACATCGAAGCCGTCGCCGATCTCAACGCCCTTCACCGCTTGGATCGAGAGAAGTGCCTGAGCAAGAAGGCCGTCGAGACGACGATCCCAATGCACATGACTACCAAGCCCGAGGGGCACGCCATGGGCGACCACTTCAACAACACCGCCGAGGGAGTCGCCCGCCTTCTGCGCGGCTTTGATCTCGGCGATCATCGCGGCTTCGGCAGCAGCGTCGAGACAACGAACCTCGGAGTCATCGACCGGCGCGAATCCGCCTGCTTCAGGCCGAGAGGTCGTCGACGCACGTACTGGGCCAAGAGCAATGACGTGAGAACCAACTTCGGTCCCCACATGAGAAAGGAGCGCTTTCGCAACCGCACCTGCGGCAACGCGGGCCGCGGTCTCGCGGGCCGACGCGCGCTCAAGAACATTTCGGGCGTCGTCGAACGCGTACTTCTGCATACCTGTGAGGTCAGCGTGACCCGGACGCGGTGTGGTGAGTTTCTGAGAGGTTTGCCCGGGATGGGGCGACATCTCTTCGGTCCACTTCTTTTCCCACTCGCTATTGCCAATCTCGATGGCAACCGGAGATCCGAGGGTGAGTCCATGACGAACGCCAGCAAGGATGGTGACCTCGTCAGCTTCAAACTTCATTCGGGGGCCACGACCAAAGCCGAGCCGGCGACGAGCCAGCTCGTTTCCAATTTGGTCGACGGTGATGGGCAAACCAGACGGAAGCCCCTCGATGATGACGACGAGGGCCTTGCCATGGGATTCACCGGCGGTCAGATAACGCAGCACCGGTCCAATCTACCGGCGGTTCCTGCCCTCCCCCGAGCCAGTTTCCCCAAACGCTCAATTCAGCCCACGAGCGCGCGACTTATGAGGACAGTCGCGAGCGTACCCATCGCCAAAAATGGACCAAACGGGAATGGCTGGTTGCGGCCACGGACAACAAGGAGAGCGATCCCTCCGAGAGTGCCAAATGCGAATCCGATAAGGAAAACCCACAGCACCAGGATGACCACCTCGAGCGACGAGCTCGCTTGGAACCCGACCATCAGCCCGAGGACCGCTGCGAACTTCACATCTCCGAAACCCATGCCTTGGGGCGAGATCAGATGCGCGACGAGCAGAACGCCGAATGCGATGGCGGCTCCGAGAACTGCATAACGGGCTCGACCGCTGTCGCCTTCGGTCACCGAGACGATGGCCACGAGGAGGAGCCCGACCGCCAGCGTGGGCAACACAACTACGTCAGGAAGTCGATATTCGGTGAAATCGATGGCGCTCGCCAGGAGTAACGCAGCGAAGCCAGCGAGGTAGGCAAGAAGCTCAAGCCATGATGCATCTGCGAATCGCCATGCCAAGAGAACAAACGTGACGAGCGTGAGCGACCCAACCACGATCGTTCGCTGCGAAACTCGAGGGGTCTCCGAGGGTTGAAAGAGCGGACGCTCGGTAACGAAGGTCGCCGACAATCTTGAGATCAGGACACCGCATGGAAGAGCGAGAACGATGCACACGAGAAGTCGGATCGTGTCCATCGGTTCCACTCAGCCCAATTGGCTAGCCACAGAGGCCAGCATCACATCGATAGGGGCATCAACCCCGGTCCAAAGTTCGAACTGCACTGCAGCTTGGTGAGCGAGCATTGCGACACCATTGGCAACAGAAGCCCCTTGGGCGCGCGCAGTTGCGATCAGTGGAGTTTCGAGAGGCTTGTA
>CAIKHC010000349.1 GCA_903827085.1 uncultured Candidatus Nemicrothrix sp.
CCAGCGCCCCAAAACACGAGATCGCCTGGTTGCAACTGCGATTCCGAAATGCGGATTGTCGACTTGTACATCGCACCGCTGTAGTGCTGCAGCGAAATACCTACCTGCAGAAAGGCCCAGCGAACGAACCCAGAGCAGTCGAAGACATCTGGGCCTTCAGCTGCCCACACATATCCAGCGCCCAACTTTGTGCGTCCTGCTGCAATTGCTCGAGCGGCCTCGGGACGCACCTGTCCAGGATTCGGGTTCGGAGCGGCGGTAGCACGACCGCCAGAGGAACTTGCCGCAGCGGCGGCACGAGCGGCTGCGGCTGCCGCAGCAATTCGAGCATTCTCCGCCTGGACGAGAACTCGTAGTTCTCCCTGAACCCGCGCGTTGAGAGCTGCCTGTTGGTTTGTCGCGTCGTCAGCGGCCTTCTTGAGCTGCTCGATCTCGGCGGCTTTGGCTGTCGAAACATCCTCAGCAGCCTTCAGACGAACTCCATCTTCTTCGGCCTTCTGGCGAGCAGCGTTCAGTGCGTCGACAAGATCCTGACGACTTCCAGAGAGTGATTGCAGATAGGAACGCTTCTGCACGCCCGTACTCGCATCATTCGAAATGAGGGCGTCGAACTCGGGGCTGTCATTGCCCGATTGGTAGGCCGCGACGGCATACTGACGCAGATCCTCACGGCGCACGTCGGCCTCAGCTGCGGTTTGAGCAGCGAGCACCTTTGCGGCGTTCACCTTCTCTTGTGCCTGTTGGAGTTCGTAGTTCGCCTGCTCGTATTGGCCGTTAAGTTCCTGTTGGCGATCCTGAAGCTGCGCTAGCTGCTCGCCTATCCGTGCCGCTTCAGCCTTCTTGTCAGAAAGAGGATCGGCGCTCGCTGGCCCAACCACGACAGCACCGAGCAGAAGAACGACTGCAGCGCTCAGGGAAACGAAACCAAGACGAAGAGACCTGGAACGTTTCACGACTGACACCTTGGCACCCTTTGCTGCGCCTCGCGCGCACCCAGCAGCGCTGGAATCGCCGAATTCCTCGGCAAGGATCGGGCCCCGACGCTGGGGCGATGCTCCGCAATCCATGTTGCAGAATCTTTACAGACCGCCCCTAGCCCCGCAACGCGGACACCAGATTCCTTCCATCAGCCGATTTCGCGTACCCGGGATCGCCTCGCGTGCTGCGATCCCGGCGATTTGCCGCAACCGACCTCGTCCGGCTTCGGGTTGGCTCTGCGCCCGAGAGTCATCAACCGCAGCCTCGCTACGATCCCATAGGGGATTTCGCCTTAGGGGGCTTCACAATGCAGACAGTTCTGGACGGTCTCTGGTTTAGTGAGGGCCCTCGCTGGCACGAGGAACGATTGTGGTTCAGCGACATGCACGGCCATCAGGTCCTTTCGACCGATCTCGCCGGCGATGTCCGGACTGAGGCGGAAATGACTGACGACGAGCCGTCGGGCCTCGGCTGGCTGCCCGACGGCCGCCTCCTTGTCGTGGCAATGGAATCGCAACAACTCCGTCGGGTCGAGCACGACGGAACACTCGCTCTGCACGCTGACCTCTCAACAATCGCTCGGGGTTCCCTTAACGACATGATCGTTGCGTCGGACGGCACGGCATACATCGGCGATATGGGAAGCCGAATCCACGAAGGCGGCGAGCGCCAACCGGGCCAGACCATTGCGGTCCGTCCCGATGGAACGTGGTTCGTCGCCGCCGACGGGCTGGAATCGCCAAACGGCCACGTGCTCACGCCCAGCGAAGGCGTCCTTCTCGTCGCCGAAAGCGCTGCCGCCCGAGTGACAGCGTTCGATCGTGGTCCCGACGGCTCACTTTCCAATCGGCGTGTCTACGCGGCGCTCCGCCCGTCTTCTGACGGACCGCCGTTCGCTCCACCCGATGGCATCTGCCTTGACGCTGAAGGGGCTGTTTGGGTGGCTGATCCAATCGGGGCTCGTGTCTTCCGGGTTCTCCCCGGAGGCCAAACCACCGACGAACACCGATTCGACGGATTGATCCCGGTTGCTTGTGTCTTGGGAGGATCAGATCGAAGAACGCTCTTGGTGTGCGCAGCCTCGGACTGGAAACGCGATGAAGTACTCAAGGCCCCAACCGGAGTGATCTTGGCCATCGATGTTGCAATCAGCGGAGTTGGACGACCCTGACAACCGTTCCTTGCGTGCGTTCCTCGTTACTTCACGCCAAGTGATTCGAGATCTGACGGTGGGATTCGACTGCGCCAATTACGCGTCAGGGCGAAGCAGAACTTCGTGAATCGTTCCATCGAGATCAGTGAATCCAAGTTCGCGTGCAAGAGCCGCCGATGAGAACG
>CAIKHC010000350.1 GCA_903827085.1 uncultured Candidatus Nemicrothrix sp.
TATCACGACGAATTACGGGAACTCCTCACTCGCAGCGAACTCTCAGACACTGCGTCAATCCTTCTCGACGAGACTGCCGTTCTCTACAAAGAGAAGATCAATTACAAAGCACCGGGTGGCGCTGGCTACTCACCGCATCAAGATGCGCCGGCCTACCGATTTATCGAATCGCATGTTTCGTGCATGTTGGCTATTGATGATTCTCGAGAATCGAACGGGTGCATTGAAGTCGTGTCGTCGATGCACAACGAGATCCTCCCGGTGGACGACAAAGGCTGCATCCGCGCCGACATCGTTGAACAACTTGATTGGAAGCCAGCTCCGATCTGGGCAGGTCAAGCATTGTGGTTTCACTCGCGAACTCCCCACCGAAGCGGCCCCAATACTTCGACTCAACCTCGTCGAGCGATCTACCCCACCTACAACGCATTGCGTGAAGGTGATCTTCGCGAGGCGTACTACGAGCAGAAGGCAAAAGAGTTTGCCTCTGCCGACGGACCGCAGGTTTCGCTCATCGGAGACTTTGAAGGACACATTCTCTGATGTCGCCAGTCTCGATTGACTCGATCCTCTCGATGTACAGCACTTGGGGGAACGAAACCTATGACGAGGACATCACCCAACTCGCCCACGCGCTGCAATGCGCAGCCCTCGCGAAGCACGAAGGATCAAGCGAGGAGTTAATTGCCGCTGCCCTCCTCCACGACATTGGTCATCTTTTTGAAATCGAACGCCGAAACGGCCCCGACTACAGCGCCGACCTCCGACACGAGCTCACCGGTTCGGAGTACCTAAGCAAACTCTTCCCGCCAGCGGTGACGACACCGATAGCGATGCACGTCGAAGCGAAGCGTTACTTGGCCGCAAATGAGGCCGGCTATTTCGACGGACTTTCTCGAGGGTCACAGCGGAGCCTCGATGTGCAAGGAGGTCCATTCACTGCCGCCGAAAGCGCGAGGTTCATGGAACTCGAAGGAAGCGCAGACGCGATCAAGCTCCGCCGTTGGGACGACTTCGGCAAAGTCATCGGCCTCGACGTCCCCGACTTCGATACCTGGATTCCACTCTTACTTCGAGTGACCTCTGCGGAGTAGTTAACTCAATCGAACTTGGGCTGCGCCGGTGATGGGCGGCAGGTCAACGGGGCTGAGCGCGCCGGCGGCAGCATCGCATACTGCGGGAATTGCATTCACACAACGATTTGCTGCGCTTGCATTTCCGCCACCTGCTGCACCGGGTTCACCGGGCTCATTTCCGTGAACCGTGATCTCCAAATGGGGATGGCCACTCATCACAACGCGATGTTCGCCACCAGGATTCAGAGGCTGTTGCCAATCGGGCGCACAGTCATCGTCGATTCTGGTGATGTGCTCCACCGTAAGGAGAGGGTGGCCACCCGCGAGTCCTGTGACTTGGAAGCGAAACGCCCCCATGGTTCCTTCTTCGAAGGTTCCCATTCCCGGGACTTCGATCGTCCGCTCAAGTGGACGGCGTTCCACTGTTGTCGTGACTTCGTCGATCTCGACCTCGAGACTGTCAGCGAGTACTCGCACCATCGGCGCCCAGACCGTCATCAACGACATCTCTTCAAGCATTTGCGGCATGACGTTCATCGGGCCGCCCAAACCGATCACATTGCGCACGATGTCGGGTGCGTCATAGAGCGCGTAATTGAAGATCTCTTGAATACGAATCTCGGTGATTCCGGCGCCAACTCCGCTCACGAGGGCAGGCAGGATGTCAAGCGCCCAGCCGGGATCAATACCGGAAACAAAGACCGAAGAATTGCCAGCTTCCATCGCTGGAGTGAGCATCCCCATCAACTCGGGAGGAGCGCTTGCGGGGTGGAGTAACGGATAGAACGCGGTCGACACGACATTTCGACCTGAACGAAGTAGGCGTTCGAGATCCATGTACGCCTCCATCGGACGCGTATCGGCAGTTGCTGCATACACAACGCAATCGACATCAGGCGCAAACGCGATCTCGGTGTCGTCAGTCGCAAGCACTCCGAGCGGAGCGATGCCTGCGAGTTCGCCGGCGTCTTTCCCAACTTTCGCCGGGTTCGACACGACCACACCAACAAGTTCTAGATCGCGATGCGTCGCGATTGCTCGGATTGCCGGTCGCCCAACGTTCCCTGTCCCCCATACAACGACTTGATATGTCATGGGCGGGGACCCTAGTAGCGAGAACGCTGACCGTGCCGAAACGCGCGTTAGTTCTCAAACGTCGGTTGGGTTCTCGGCCGACCACCGGGGCCGCTGTAGGCCAGTCCCACTCCGGGAGTGACCTCGAAGGACACGGCAGCCATTGATCCGACGGCCGCTTTCCATGAAGAAATCAGCTGATCTTCCGCCCCGTAGTCAAACGGGTCGGTGAGCACGTATTCCTCGGGAGCACCCGGAGCGATCGGGTTTTCCACGAGCCACCGCGCCGTTCGGGCCACCGCCTCGCGCGCAGGCACAAGGTCTCGATAGCCGAGTCGCGTCTGCAGCAGCGATGTATCGAGCACCCGGTGTGTCGGCGATGGTTGGGCCAGTAGCGGTCGCGCTGGCACAGCGAGATCGAATGGCATCGAAACAATCTCAAGTTCAGCGCCAAGTTCTGAAGCGATGATCTCGATCACCTGCCGAATCGTCAGCACTTCGTCATCGCCACAATTAAATGCAAGACCAGCTGCATCATCAGGACGATCGATGCCGCATAACACCGCATGCGCAAGATTTTCTGTGTAGCCGTGATGATGCAACGTCAGACCGTCGTCGGCCACAACAATCTGCCTCCGTCCATCAAGAATGCGACGGACAACGCTCCACTCGCGAGGGACAACCTGAAGTGGCCCGTAGGCGTAGGGATATCGAAAATGTGCCGCCTGCGGCTGATGCGCGAAAACAAACTCCTCGGTACGAGCGACTCGGAAACCCTTCTCGTCTTCTTCTGGACTCGCGACCACCGGGGCCTCCTCGCTTACCGGAACGGGAAGACCTTCAGGCGTAAAGAGCCATGGGTTCATCCAACCCCGAATCGCCGGCACACCACCGACGGAAACAAAGCGTTCCGTTCGGCCCACCATGAATTCCGCGATCCGACGCAGTCGGCCGTACATCACCACGGTGAGATCCCATGTGCGATCGCCGATCGCTTCGGCTAGCGACTCCATGTCGTACGGATCGGCGTGGATGTGCTCAATTTCGATCGGAGTCTCAGGCCGCTCGTGGGTGCCGCGGTGAAGGATGACGACCTCGTGGCCTCGGTCCATGAGCCCGCGAACCAGATGGATTCCGGTTGGGCCCGTTCCGCCAATCACCAGTGTGCGTGTCATGTTTGCTCTCATCATCATGTGAGGTTCGTTCGCCGACCCTACAAGCACAGCAGTTCCCACTTACGAGTCACCGCACCCGTCGACACCGTGGTAGCAATCTCTTTCAGCATTGAACTGCCGCAAGGGGGAATCATGATTCTAGAAAACAAGGTCTCAATCATTTCCGGTATCGGCCCAGGGCTTGGACAGGAACTCGCCTACGCCTTCGCTCGTGAAGGTTCCGACGTCGTACTGGTCGCCCGAACCGAATCAAAGCTCCAAGAGGTGGCCGAAGAAATCTCTCGTCAGTGGCCCGACCGGCGCGCACTCGTATGCCCCACCGATATCTCGGACGCTGAGCAAACCCAACGCATGGTCGATGCAACCATTGCCGAGTTCGGTCGTATCGACTGCCTCATCAATAGCGCGTACGTTCCGCCTCCGTTCACGATGTTCGAAGATGCGAACTTCGACGATTGGCGCAAGTCGTTCGACGTCACAGTGTTCGGAACGCTCCAACTCACCCAACAAGTCGTACCTCATATGAAGTCCAATGGGGGCGGTTCGATTGTGTTTGTGAACTCGATGATCCAAAAGAAGCCACTTGCGACGCAATCGGGATACGCAACCTCGAAGGGCGCTCTCACCGTGGCGGCCCGCATGCTCGCCAAGGAACTCGGCGCACACCACATCCGTGTGAACTCAACCTTCATGGGTTGGATGTGGGGCCCTCCCGTCGAGGGCTACGTGAACTACGCCGTCAGCACAGGCCAAGACCGCGACGCCGTCATCGCTGAAATCACCAAAGACATTCCGCTTGGCATCATCCCCGACGATGCCGATTGCGCAAACGCGGTTGCGTTCCTCGCCTCTGATCTCGCCAGCGTGATCACCGGAGCGGAACTCGACGTCAATGGCGGCGAGATGATGCTCTAATCGAGCACATCAACGACCTCAACTTCTGACACAATCACCCGAAACACAATCGAGGAGGACCACGATGCCTACCGAACAGCACGCTGAAATGCTCTGGGAAACCCCCAGCCACGAAGAAATCATTGGGATCACCAAGAGCCACGTCGAAGCCATGGAAACCATGAACATCGACGAGGTTTGGGTGCAAGCCGGAATGCATCACGTCATGCTCCGTACGATCGGACGCAAGTCCGGCAACGAACACAAGATCGCCCTTCCGTACTGGCGCGACCCCGAGGGCGTGCGCATCGTTGTTGCGTCCTACGCCGGTCACGAAAAGCACCCGGCGTGGTTCATCAACCTGCGCGACCGAGAAGCAAACCCTGAGATTTACATCAAGGTTCAGGACGGCGAGTTTTGGTCGGTTCCGGAAATTCTTGACGGGGGCCCCGAACACGACCGCATCTGGGAACTGCTCTGCGACGATCGTGCTTGGTACCGCGACTACCAAAAGAAGTGCAACCGCACGATCCCTCTGGTTCGCCTTCCCGAAACTCGTTCAGTCTGAGAACCAGTCAGAAGATCACTGCTGACGAACAGCGTCAGTCACAACCTTCAGGACCGCAGACCTCGCCCTCGATGAGCATCTCGAGGGCGGGTTCGCGTTCAGACCACACCCGATCGAGAACCTGGAGTAGCACTTCAGGGGGCTGCGCACCGGCGACGGCGAGGCGCCGATCGAACACAAAGAACGGAACGCCAGTGACCTGCATAGACGCAGCGGTCGCTTCGTCGATACGAACCTCATCAGCAAACGCGTCAGTCGTGAGAACAGCAGCCACTTCATCTGCATCAAGGCCCGCTTCAACCGCAAGACGTTCGACAACCTCGGGGAGTCCGATCGCTTCACCCTCGGACAGATAACCGCGAAGGAAACGTTCCTTCACTTGGGTTTGGATCCCTCGAGCGGCACCGAGATGAATCATCCGATGCGCATCGAATGTGTTGCCCGGTTGGACCCGATCGAATTGAAACTCGACGCCGCATTCGACTCCGGTTGCGGTCATCCGATCGATCATCCCCTGCGCCTCTTCAGGCGATGTGCCGTACTTTTTTGCCAGCATGCCGACGTAGTTGCCTTGGCGCGCTGCAGGCGCAGTCGGATCAAGCTCATAGCTGTGCCAGATGATCTCGACCTTGTCCGAGTGAGCGAACTCACCGAGCGCAGCATCGAGATTGGCTTTGCCTATGGCACACCACGGACAAACGACGTCTGACCAAATATCGACTCGAATGGATTCGGTCGCTGCGCTCATGATTTCTCCAATGATTTGACCAAAGAAGCGTATCGGTGATCTCGGCGACGGCAGTGGGACCTTCCTACCAATACGTCCACGACTAGGTTGAGACGAAACTTAGGGGGAAGCAACATGGAAGACGGCACAACGTCGCCGGAGACAACCGAGCCTGCACATCCCCTGACTCGAGCGATGGTGCTGTTGTTTCTCCTCACCGCACTCATGTCTCTTGGCTACGGGAGCGTCTTCACGCTCTTGGCCGATATTCGAGACAAGTATGGATTCACCGACAGCCAGGTTGGACTCATTGCCTTCGCTGGACTGTTCACAGGCGTCCTTAGTCAGCTTTTTCTCGCTCGCTTTTCTGATCGCGGTTACGCAGTCGTCATGATGCGCGTTGGTATCGCAACCGCAGCATTTGGAATGCTGTGGATGACATTCGCAACACCGCTCTGGCAGTGGATCGCCGCTCGGCTTCTCCTCGGTCTCGGTTCGGGAATGGTCGGCCCCGCCATTCGCCGAGTCATCATCGCCCGGGATCCTCAA
>CAIKHC010000351.1 GCA_903827085.1 uncultured Candidatus Nemicrothrix sp.
CGAACGAGAAGATTTGGGCCCTGAATTTCGCGCCTTCCTCATCGACCTCGTGGATACACGACTTCGGTGATCGAACTCAGTGAAGCTCGTGAGTACGTCCTCTCTGGATGTCTTCCGAATGATCACGTTGTTGTCGCGCTGAACGACGCTCTGGGTTGCATTACTGCGCAAGCTGTTGTCGCAGCTGAACAAGTTCCACCATTCGCAAATACTGCCGTTGACGGATACGCCGTCATCGCCATCGATACTGAGATTGTTCCGGTCACTCTTCGTGTGACGGGAACAGTTCGTGCCGGCATGTCGGGTGCGGATTCGCCAGTTGAATCCGGCTGCGCAGTTCGAATCATGACTGGCGCTCCGGTTCCGCCCGGGGCCAACGCGATTGTCATGGTTGAAGACACCGAAGGTTCTCCCGAGGGCGACACCGTCGTCGTGACCGCAACGGCAACTGTCGACCAACACATTCGTCCTGCCGGTGACGATGTGAATCCTGGCGATCCCGTGATCGCTATCGGGACGGAACTGACTGCTGCGCACCTCGGTGTCCTGGCAACAATCGGTGTCACGCGTATCGCGGTAGTACGTCGGCCAGTCGTCGGGGTGATTTCAACTGGCGATGAACTTATCGACGATGGTTCGCCTTTGGCTCCGGGACAGATCCGTGATTCAAATCGACTGACGCTGCGCAAGCTTCTTGAATCCCATGGCTTTGACACTGTTGATCTTGGGCTCGCCAGAGACAATGAGCAGGTCATCGAAACCGCAATGCGTGCCGGCGCCGAATCCTGCGATGCAATCGTGACCACTGGCGGCGTGAGCATGGGCGACTTCGATTTCGTCAAAGTCGTCCTCGATCGAATTGGCGACATGCGTTGGATGCAGATCGCGATCAGACCGGCGAAGCCACTCGCATTTGGCACCTTGACTCGTTCAGATGGAACAGCGGTGCCGGTGTTTGGACTGCCGGGAAACCCTGTTTCATCGATGGTGAGCTACGAGCTCTTTTGTCGGCCGGGATTGCGAAAGATGTCGGGCTTCGGCGACGACAATCTCGATGTGGGAATTATCAACGGGGTGCTCACTGAACCGCTCAGGCGCCGCGCCGACGGGAAAACTCATTTCGCCCGAGTCGTGTGTGAGTGGGATGACAAGAGCTCCAGATACACAGTGCGCTCGGCAGGCGCTCAGGGCTCACACCACATGGCGGCAATGGCTGCAGCGAACGCGCTGGCCGAGCTTCCCGACGGCGACACGCTCGAAACTGGCTCCACCGTGCGCGTCCGCCTGCTTCGCCCGTAACCTCTCGCTATGGCTGCCGAACCAACACCTCTCGTCGACGGGTTCGGCCGCGTCCATCGTGACCTTCGTATCTCGGTGACTGATCGTTGCAATTTTCGCTGCACCTACTGCATGCCCGCCGAAGGCCTCGACTGGATGGCTCGCGAAGATCTCCTCACCTACGAGGAACTCACTCGGGTGGCGCGAGTTTGTGTGGAGCGTTTCGGGTTCAACGGAATTCGTCTGACGGGTGGAGAGCCGACCGTTCGAGCGAACCTCCCGGTATTGATCGAACAATTGTCGTCGCTCGGAGTCGATCTGTCGCTCACGACGAATGGCACAACGCTCACTAATCTGGCGCCGGCTCTGGTGTCGGCCGGACTTGAGCGCATCAACATTTCGCTCGATTCGTTGAAGCGAGAACGTTTTGAACAAATCACTCGTCGAGATGAACTCGACAAGGTGCTTGAAGGCATCGATGCCGCAGTGAGCGCAGGCCTCGCACCGGTGAAGATCAACTGCGTCGTGATGCGTGGCGTGAATGATGACGAAATCGTCGACTTCGCCCGCTTCGGCCGCGAACGCGGCGTCACTGTTCGCTTCATTGAATTCATGCCACTTGATGCGCAAGGGGAGTGGACCAACGAGCAGGTTGTCACCAAAGCCGAGATCGTTGCGGCGATCGGCGACGTCTTCCCATTGGAACCAGTTGCTGAGCGCGAAAGCGATCCGGCGGCGCGCTGGCGTTATGTCGACGGTGGCGGCGAGTTTGGCGTCATTCCCAGCGTGACCGAAGCATTCTGTGAATCCTGCGACCGTGTTCGTCTCACTGCCGACGGCATGCTTCGGCATTGTTTGTTCGCAACCCGAGAACTCGACCTCCGCACACTGCTTCGCAACGAAGCGACCGATGACGACCTCGCTGCAGCAATCACTGCCGAGGTCGGCGCGAAGTGGGCTGGTCATCAGATCAACCAGGTGCACTTCATCCGACCGGCGCGTTCAATGAGCCAAATCGGTGGCTAACGCGTATCCGACGGCATCGACGTGAATGTCATGGGTTCAGGTGGGCAGCAAAAAGTTCTCGTAGTTACCGGACACGTTCCACGAGCATTCCCATCTCGCCACTTGTCCTACGAGCAATTTCATTCTCTTGGTGATCAGCTGAAAAGTGCTGCGGCTGGCCGAATCGTTGCCTTCGACGAAGAGCGGTCCGTCAAGGACCTTTGGGCGTATCACTTGCTTGAAGCGAATCCGGATCTGATGCCCGCTGATCCCAATCCGCCGGCAGATCGATTCGATGGACCGGCTGATGCGGTGATCTCAAACATTGTTTGTCACGAGCGATTCGAATGGGTGCGCCGCGCTGCCGAGTTGCACCCCGACGTCGATGTCTTTGTTTGGATCGATTATTCAGTCTTCAAGCAACCAGGGGTAACGGCTGAGGTCATTCGCGACTATCTCGATGCGATCGAAACCACTCCAATCGATGCTGTGATCGCTCCAGGGGTGTGGCCGAAGGTGGCAATTGATGATTC
>CAIKHC010000352.1 GCA_903827085.1 uncultured Candidatus Nemicrothrix sp.
GCTCGTTGGCCGCAATGGGCCCAGACGGAAGTTCGCCTCGGGCTTCCCGAAAAGAAGAAGCCAGCAGCGAAGTAACGCTCCGAGCGATCAGGCGACGGTTGTCGTTGTCGACGCAGCGGTTCCAGATGCGCACTTCGTCAGCGCATCCTTGATCTCTGAAGAGACGCCATTCCATGTCTTCTCAGGATCTGACTTCAGATCGCTATTGAGCGTGGTGAAGTCACCGATTGACATTTGGTCGACGAATACCGCATACATGCAGAGACATGATGACTCGCTTGATCCCTTGACATCAGACGCGATCGTGGTCTCAGTGGCTTTGAGCGCCGTATCAAGCGTTGCCGCTGTCGATGCATCGATTGCGGTGATCTCGCCAGACGACGTGTAGAGATAATTGGTGCAGAGCTCGACAAAGTTCTGTTGCGTGAGGGTGTTGTACTCCGTAGGAGTGTTGCCCTGGGCGCAACCACTGAGCCCAATCACGAGCACAAGGGCAAGACCAACAACACCAGCGCCAACTCGTCGTCCCAACATCGTGCTGACCATCCTCATGAAGTCGATGCCGCATCGTCCGGGGGGCGGCGGCAGGCGGTCGCCACCGTAGTCGGTGCCCCTCGGTCTCCCGACATCACCGGCTGACAGCCGCCCGACCGGTCCGTCGACCGAGACGGCTCGGTAGGCTCTCCTTCCCATGGCCCGTAAGCGATCTGCCCCTGCACCCACCCTCGTTCTGCTCGTTCGTCACGGCCAGACCCCCACGACCGGAACCACCCTGCCCGGTCGGGCCCGAGGCCTTCATCTGGCCGACTCGGGCATCGCTCAGGCCGAAGCCGCTGCCAGGCGAATCGCGAAGTTGTCCAAAGTTTCAGCGATCTACGCCTCACCACTCGAACGCACTCGTGAAACCGCCAAGCCGATCGCTCGGGAACGCAAACTCAAGGTGGGAATTGATCGCGGTCTGCTCGAATGCGATTTCGGCGACTGGACCGGCAAGAAACTTGATGCTCTCCGCAAGCTTCCGGAATGGACAACCGTGCAGCGCTATCCCAGCGGTTTCCGATTCCCCAACGGCGAGTCCTTTGCGGAAATGCAGACTCGTATGGTCGGCGCGATTGATTCACTGGTTGCAAAACACCCAGGGCAAACGATTGTCGCTGTCTCTCATGCCGATCCGATCAAAGCTGCGATCGCGCAAGCGCTCGGAACTCACCTTGACCTCTTTCAACGCATTGTCGTTTCGCCCTGCTCAATCTCCGCAATCCTCTATTCATCGGGAGGACCAGCGGTCCTCACGGTGAACTCGACAGGCGACGATCTGTCGAAGTTGGGACTCTCGTGAGCGAGTCCTGGGAGTTCATGGACCCTGATGCAGTTGTTCCTGGCGCCTTTGGTGAACCAGGTCGACGCACGTTTTTCATTCAGGCCACCGACGCCGGACGCACCGTGTCGTTCAAGCTCGAGAAACAACAAGTCGCTGCGTTGTGTGACTACCTCGGCGGAATCCTGACCGACCTTCCTGCCATTCATCCCGGGCAATTCATTGCACCTCTTTCAGCGAGTCCTCCTCTCGACATGCAATGGACGGTTGGCGGGCTCGCCGTTGCGTACGAAGAAGACGACGACCGACTCGTGATCGTTGCGGAAGAAGCACCCGACCCCGACGATTTTGCCGACGAAGCGTTCGATGAAGATTTCGGATTCGAATCGGCGACGGCCCGATTCCGTCTTTCGCGCGCGCAGGTCGCAGCATTTATCGCCGTTGGAAATGACCTTGTTCGTGCCGGACGCCCAGCCTGTCGGCTGTGTGGTCGTCCGATGGACCCAGGTGGCCACCCTTGTCCGCGTCTGAACTAGATGCAGCAAACGACGGCGACATCGAAGCCGTCATTACGAGTGGCCACATTGAACTCATCGGACGAATGCCGTGGAGTTCAAACGCAACTTTCCTCGCCGAAGCGACCTTGGGCGAGGACTCCGCCCGTGTGATCTACAAACCCCATATCGGCGAGCGCCCACTGTGGGATTTCCCTGATGGCCTTTGGAAGCGTGAAGTTGCCGCGTACGAACTCAGTCATGCTCTTGGCTGGGAGGTCGTTCCATTCACCGTCGGAAGAGAAGACGCACCCCATGGCACTGGATCGGTGCAGCGGTTCATCGATGCCGACTTCGAGCAGCACTACTTCACCATGCTCGAGGAAGAAGAAACCCACGATCAGTTGCAACGAATGGCGGTCTTCGACTTTGTCTGCAATAACACCGACCGAAAAGGCGGCCACTGTTTAATCGACGATGTGGGCCACATCTGGGGCATCGACAACGGCCTGTCATTCCATGCTGAATTCAAACTCCGCACCGTCATCTGGGATTTCGGTGGCGAAGAAATCGACGGTCAACTTCTCGCAGACCTGCAGTCACTCGTCGACACTGGTCTGAACGATGCAGTAAAGAGATTGCTCGGCACATTTGAGCAAGACGCGGTGCTTGGCCGAGCGCGTGCGCTCATTCGCGAAGGCGTGCTTCCGATTGACGAAAGCGGCCATCGTTACCCTTGGCCGCTGATCTAAACCACGTCAGTCGCCGTTCTATGTCGCCGTCGGGAACGACAAACGCCCCGGCCATTGACCGGGGCGTTTGAACACTGCAGAACTGGAGATCAGCGAGCCTTGAGAGCCTCGATGAGTTGCGGCAGAACCTTGTGCACGTCACCAACGATGCCGAGATCGCTGACCGCAAAGATCGGCGCTTCAGCGTCCTTGTTGATGGCGATGATGTTCTTTGAACCCTTCATGCCGACCATGTGCTGTGTCGCGCCGGAAATACCAGCAGCGATGTACACGGTGGGCTTGACGACCTTGCCGGTCTGTCCGACCTGGTAGCTGTAAGGAACCCAACCAGCGTCGACGATTGCACGGGATGCACCCGGGGCTGCGTTGAGAAGCTTGGCGAGATCCTCGACGAGGGCGAACTTTTCTTGTTCGCCAAGTCCACGACCACCCGAAACCACAACTGCGGCTTCATCGAGTGACGGACCTTCACGCTCTTCGACGTGACGGTTGACGACCTTTGCCCCTGCGCTCTTGCCGCCATCGGGAACCGCAATGGTCTCGACTGCAGCGGCGCCGCCACCTGCGGACTCTGCGACGAATGACTTCGGACGCACGAGCACCAGGTGCGGACCAGCGGCAGTGAAGGTGGTCTTCACGTCGGTGGTGCCGCCGAACACTGGCTCGGTCGTGACGAGGCTTGACCCGTCGACCTCGAGGTCGGTGTTGTTGGTGATGACGGTGCGGTCGAGCTTGGCCGAAAGTCGACCAGCGATGTCACGACCGAGATATGAGGTAGCAGCGATGATCGCGTCGGGGGCGTTGCCGCCTTCGACGAGAGCAGCGATGGCACCCGACACCGGAACGCCCGGAAGCGCACCAGCGAGGTCACCGGTTGTGTACACCTTTGATGCGCCGAACTCACCGAGTTGGCCAGCAATCGCGTCGGCGTCGCCGCCGGCGTAGACCACTTCAACCGTGTCGGCCAACGAACGGGCCTTGGTAAGAAGTTCAAGTGTGCTGGTGGTGACTTTGCCGTCTGTTGCTTCGGCGAGCACCCAAATCTTCGAAAGAGCCATGATCAATTCCTCCTAGAGAACCTTGAGGTCGTCGAGGAAAGCGACGATCTTCTCGGCGGCGGTGCCGTCGTCTTCGAAGACCTCACCAGCCTCGCGAGCGGGAGCTTCCGCAATGGACACAATCTGCTGACCGGCACCGGCCCAACCGACCTGGCTGGCATCGAGACCAAGGTCAGCCACAGTCAGTGTGTCGACCGGCTTGGACTTGGCCGCCATGATGCCCTTAAAGGATGGGTAACGCGGTTCAACAACACCAGCAGTTACCGACACAAGAGCGGGAAGCGGGCATTCGACATCGTCGTAGCCAGCTTCAGTCTGACGCTGAATCTTGACGGTGCTTCCTTCGACGCTGATCGACTTGGCGAAGGTGACCGACGGAAGATCGAGCAAACCGGCGATCTGCTCGGGAACCGTTCCGGTGTAACCGTCACTTGATTCAGTCGCGGTGAGAACAAGGTCTGCACCTTCGACACGCTGAATGGCTTTGGCGAGCACCTTGGCAGTTGCGAGTGCGTCGCTACCAGCGAGTGCATCGTCACTGACGAGGATCGCCTTCGCAGCACCCATGGCAAGCGCAGTTCGAAGACCGGACACTTCACCATTCGGAGCCATAGAGACGAGTGTGACTTCACCGCCACCGGCAGTGGTCACAAGCTGCAGCGCCATCTCAACACCGTACGAATCAGATTCGTCGAGGATGAGCTTGCCGTCTCGCTTCAGGGTTTTAGTAGTGGGATCCAACGCTCCGGGATCAGCCGGGTCCGGGATCTGCTTGACACAAACGACGACGTTCATGGGTCGAATCCTGCCCGCAGAATGGGGTTGGGGCCAAATCACAGGGCGACATTGTTCGCGACCCGGCACTGAGACGTCACCTCCGGGGCTCCGCTACGGTCAAAGTCCTTGTGAAGATGCACCTAATCGTCAACCCATCGGCCTCTTCGGTCACCGCCCGGGGGCGGGTGGTGATTACCAAAGCCCTTGCCGCCGACCACGAGGTCACCGTCTCGGAGACCGTCCGCAGGGGGCACGCCACTCGCCTTGCCGCCGCGGCCGCAGCCGACGGCGCCGATGTCGTTGTCGTGCTCGGAGGCGACGGCACGCTCAACGAAGCGGCGAACGGACTCGCAGGAACCGCCACAGCACTTGCTGCCGTTCCTGGCGGTTCCACGAACGTCTTTGCCCGCACGCTCGGCTTACCCGATGATCCCATCGAAGCGACCGGCGCACTTCTTGATGCTCTCACCAACAACTCAATCCAACGCATCGGACTCGGCTCGGTAAACGGTCGCTACTTCTTGTTCCACGTCGGAATCGGATTCGACGCCGCCGTTGTTGCTCAAGTTGAACGGCGCAGTTCGCTGAAACGATGGGCGAATCACGCGCTCTTTGCTTGGGCCGCATTCGATACGTGGCTGCGCAAGTACAACCGCAAGCGCGCTCACTTCAGCGTTCGGGTCGAAGGTCAACCAACGGTCGACGACGCAATGTTCACAATTTGCCTTAACACCGACCCCTACACATTCATTGGCACTCGTCCGTTCACCATTGCCCCTGAAGCATCGTTTGATCGACCATTAAGCATCGTCACGCTGCGAACGCTGAACGCCGTGCCACTTTTGCGAATCTTGTCCTCGGCGCTGGGCTCGGGTCGACAGCTTCGAAACAACAAGAACGTGTCGTTCCACACCGACGTCACACATGTCGAGATCAACGGTTTTGGGCCAATCCCACATCAGGTCGATGGTGATTACCTCGGCGATGTCGAACATCTCGATTTGCGCTACGAACCCGACGCGTTGTCGCTCGTTGTTCCGCGAGTCACCGCTCGCTGAGAACCTCGCGACACAAACTCGGAACATTCGTGATGATGGCATCGACACCCATGTCGGCAAGAGCACGCATCTGTTGGGGGTCGTCGACTGTCCACACATTCACCGCTATTGCGAGCGCGTGCGCGCGCTCCACAAACTCTTTTGTCACTAGTCCGTACCAAGGATTGATCGCGACATGCCCCGCAGACCCCGCACGATCGAGATCGGTTTGCAACGAGTCGGGGTGAGCATTGAGTAACCCCGTAGGAAGCGTTGCGTCCAAAGCTCGGACTTGGTCACAGATGTCATGATCAAAGGAGGTAACGAGGAAGTCACGCGACGTCGGTTCTGACTGCAGAAGTTGCACGACTTTTGCGATGAGAGACGACCGAAGCGCATCGACGCCATCGGGCTTAATCTCAACGTTCACCGCCAGCGGCGAACACGCAGCAAGCGCTTCGGCCAGCGTCGGAATGACGTCAGGGAGATCAGCGGCCGAAAGCTCCCCCAAGAC
>CAIKHC010000353.1 GCA_903827085.1 uncultured Candidatus Nemicrothrix sp.
CGTGTGCATCGCCGAGCACTCGCAACATTTCGCGCGCTGGC
This sequence comes from uncultured Candidatus Nemicrothrix sp., assembly GCA_903827085.1. Lineage (GTDB taxonomy): Bacteria > Actinomycetota > Acidimicrobiia > Acidimicrobiales > Acidimicrobilacustridaceae > Acidimicrobilacustris > Acidimicrobilacustris europaeus. The sequence continues at coordinate 42 of CAIKHC010000353.1, forward strand.
TGAAGCCGAAGGTCGCTTGCATCGTCAGCCGCCCGAAACGGTGCACTTCCACGAGGTCGGCGCGCTCGACGCGATCATCGATGTTGTTGGAACGTGCATTGCGCTTGAGTTGTTGGGTGTCGATGAAGTCGCGTCATCGCCGGTGGCTGATGGTTTAGGAACCGTGCGCTCCGCTCATGGCGTCTTGCCGGTTCCAGTTCCCGCAGTGGTGTCGTTGCTGGCTGATGCGCCCACCTATGGCCTCGACATTCCGCGCGAACTCACCACACCAACCGGCGCAGCGTTGCTGGCCGCGAATGTTGTGCAGTGGGGGCCAATGCCGGCCATGACAATTCGTTCTGCTGGTTATGGCGCAGGCACTGCCGACCTTGGCGATCGTCCGAATCTCACGCGTGTCGTAATCGGTACTCGTTCTGACTCACCGTCGGTTGCGGGTCAGCCGGTTGTGCTGCTCGAAGCAAATGTCGACGATGTCACGGGCGAAACATTGGCCTATGCCATTGATGCGCTGCTCGATGCTGGTGCACACGACGCGTGGCTTACGCCGATCATCATGAAGAAGGGCCGACCTGCGCACACAGTGAGCGCGTTGGTTGATCCGGCACAGGCTGCGGCCGTGCGCGAGGTACTCGTGCGCGAAACCGGAACGATGGGTGTGCGCGGAACACAACTTGAACGGTGGCCGCAATCGCGCGCGTTCGACACGGTCGATGTCGATGGACAAGCAGTGCGAGTGAAAGTCACCGCCGGCCGCGTGAAGGCCGAACACGACGACGCCGCCCAAGCGGCCCGGGCGTTGGGCCTGCCGCTACGAGAGGTCACCCGCCGAGCCGAACAGGCCTGGCGTGACGCTCAGTAGTTCAAGCGGATATCAGTTGGTGTGAAGGATTACTTCGGCGCGGTTGACGCCGGCGATCACGTTGCTGGCCGACATGCCCGCCGGTGCGAGCAGTTCGATGCGAGTGACGCCGCGATCAAGTAAGTGATCAAGTACGGCAGCAACCTCAAGACGAGCGAGCGCAGCGCCAAGACAGAAGTGCGCACCGAATCCGAACGCAATCTGATGGTTTGGTGATCGCCCAACATCGAACTGGTCGGCGGTGGGGCCAAACTCGGCTTCATCGCGGTTGGCCGACGCGTAGACCATCACGATCGGGTCGCCAGCGCTGATCTGCTTTCCGCCAAGCACGGTGTCGACCGCAGCGGTGCGCATGAAATAGATGACGGCGGTGGTCCATCGAAGAATTTCTTCGACCGCGCTAGGGATGAGTGAACGATCAGCAACGAGTCGCGCCCACTGATCAGGGTTCTCGGCCAGTGCAACAAGTCCGCCGCTGATTGTGTTGCGGGTGGTTTCGTTGCCGGCTACAAGAATCTGATTGAGGAACATTGCGATTTCATCGTCGGTCAACCGATCGCCATCGATCTCAACGCTTGACAACATCGAAATGACGTCATCGCGAGGTTCAGTGCGTGACGTTGAAACGAGACGCATGAGTTCGGCCATCATCTCGGCGCTAAGGCGCGCTTTGCGTTCTGGGTCGTTGAAGATTTCAGTGCCTGGAATGGAAGCTTCCGACCAGTCCCAGACCTTGTCCCATTCGCTTTCGGGAAGTCCGAGAAGCTGTGCAATCACCTGAACGGGAAGCGGCACGGCAAGTGGCGCAACGATTTCAATTTTCTCATTGAGTGGCAACTTGTCGACAAGAACTTTGGCGGCGCCGCGCACCGAATCTTCGAGCGTGCGCACGACTTTGCGACCGAACGCGGGCTGCACCAGCGTTCGATAGCGAGTGTGATCCGGCGGATCGGTATGCATCATCGTTGGGGGAGTGGCATAGTCCGCGCCGATTTCGAAGGTGAGAATGCCTTTGGCGGAACAGAACGTGTCGGGGGAAGTGGAGACCGTCATGCACTCGGCATGGCGGCTGGCAACCCAGAAACCTTGTGTGGCGTTCCACGCAACGGGGTTCTCGGCCCGCAGCCGCGCGTAAAGGGGAAACGGGTCCTCGACGTCGAGGGTGAACCCCATAAACAAGTCAGTCAGTGGTTCGTGGACTTTGCCGGTATCGGTCATTGCGACTCCCCCCAAAGGTGATGGAGGGAGTGTGGCCGTTGCGCCTGCCTTCCGCAAGACTGTCCCTATGACTAATGCCGCCGCAACCGATCGCCTCTATTTCCGCCAGTTGCTCGCGGGCCGTGACATTGCCACCAACGATCCCTTGGCCCGCCAGATGGTGAATTTCGTCTATCTCATTGGCGATCGCGAGACGGGCGAGGCTGTGGCCATCGATCCGGCCTACGACGTGCAGGGAATTGTCGATGTGCTCGCGGCCGACGACATGAAACTCACCGGTGTGCTTGCCACCCACTATCACCCCGACCATGTCGGCGGAGAAATGATGGGCTACTCAATCGAAGGCGTGCACGAACTGCTCGACATTGTGTCGGTTCCGATTCATGTGCAAACCGAAGAAGCCGAATTCGTCAGCAAAGTCACGAACCTGACGGCCGCCGATCTCGTCACTCACAGCAGCGGCGATGTTGTGATGGTTGGCAACATCCCGATCGAACTCATTCACACGCCAGGTCATACGCCGGGTAGCCAATGCTTCATGCTCGATGGCGCGCTGGTTTCGGGTGACACGTTGTTTCTTGAAGGCTGTGGTCGCACCGACCTTCCCGGTGGTGATCCGCTGGCGCTCTACGAAAGCCTCACGCAGAAACTGGCCAAGGTGCCCGATGATTCGATTCTGTTCCCGGGCCACCTGTATTCCGCAGCCCCATGTGCCTCAATGGGCGAAACCCGCCACGCGAATTTCGTGTTCCGGCCCAAGACGCCGGAGCAATGGCTCGCGATGTTCAGCGGCTAAGAGGCATCCGTTTGCGGATATCGGCCTGAAGTGATGCGTCGAACTCGGCGACGATGATTGTGTCGTCGCTGGGTCCGGCGTCGGCCAATACGCGACCCCATGCATCGATGATGAGCGAATGCCCATAACGGTCAATGCCATCGGGGCTGGTTCTCCATTGAGCCGCGGCAATGATCATCGTTTGATTTTCCACTGCGCGTGCTCGCAGCAACAGTTCCCAATGATCGCGCCCGGTTGTCGCTGTGAATGCTGCGGGTACGACGATGATGTCGGCGCCCTGCGAGGTTTCGTCGTGGAAAAGTTCTGGGAAGCGCAGGTCGTAACAGATCGTCAGGCCGACACGAATGCTGGACTCGCTCGTCGCGATGTCAACAACCGTCGAAGTGCTTCCGGCGCGAAAGGTGTCGGACTCTTTGGAGCGCGCACCTTCAACGTCCACATCGAACATATGGATCTTGCGGTAACTGCCGAGCAGCGAACCGTCGGAACCCACGGCGATCGAGGTGTTGTAGAGCGTCTGGGCATCGTTGGGGTCGCGCTCAACGAATGAGCCCGCAACGATGGCACAGTGGTTGTGGACGGCGGTTTGCTGGGCCCACGCAAGCGTTGGTCCGTCGAGAGGTTCAGCGGCATCACGCATTGCCGAGGTGCGACCAAGCGACGCAAACAGTTCTGGAAGCACAACGAGGCCAGCGCCTTCGTGAGCCGCAGACTGAACAGCGACCGTTGCCCGCGCGAAATTGTCAGACTTGTCTGGCGAACACTGGAGTTGCACCGCCGCAACGTTCATTTCGCTCGCCATTCCTCGCGTCCGGCTCGAACGTCGGTGGCCGATACCGGGTGATGAGATGGGTCGGTGTCGAGGACGACGACATTGACACCTTCCGGAGGATCAGCAGCGGGGTCTTCGCCCGGCATTGTCCACGGCGGCCGCGCTGCGAGGGCAACAAGTGGAAGCCGCTGAAGTGCTTCGTTGCGGGCGTTGACATCTGCGTACCAAACCGGATCGAGCACTTGGTGCCACTTATCGGCACCGAGAATGATGACCTCGTAGCCCTCGGCGATATCAGCGACGAGGCTGTGCGGAGTCGTGATCACGCCAATGCGGTTGTTGCCGCTTGAGATGGCGGTCAGTTCCGCCACACGATCGTCGATTGGCGCGAGCCGGGAGTCGTCCTTGCCCAAGGTGAGAGCGGAAATCGCGAAATCGACGCGATCCAGGCCGAGTTGTGCGATTGCGGTTTCGGCCAAATGCACATGGGCAATTGTGGGCGGATCAAAGGAGCCGGGGTACACGGCTCGGCGCGGCACTGGCGGTGTTGTGTGATCAGAACCCACGGGCTGAGGCTAGCGATCGTGGGAGACTCAAGCCCATGAGAAGCCCGTTTCTTCATCCCTTCGCCCGCCCGGGAGCCGCAGCCGAGGAGTTCATCACGATCACACGTGGTGACGGCGCACTGGTGTGGGACAACCAGGAGAACGAATACATCGATGCGATAGCCAGCCTTTGGTACTGCAACGTGGGTCATGGACGGTGGGAGATCGTCGACCAGGTTGCGTCGCAAATGGCGGTGCTTGAGAACTACAACACTTTCGACATTTTCACGAACGAGACCGTTGAAACCTTTGCTGCATTTGTTGCTGCAGCAGCGCCGATGGATGACAGTCGAATCTTTTTCACATCGTCAGGTTCTGAGGCCGTCGAAACTGCTCTCAAACTGGCGAGGCTTACGCACTCGTTAAAGGGCGACACGCAACGTACCGAGTTTGTGGGGCGCGCAAACTCGTATCACGGTGTCGCGTATGGCGGCGTATCGGTGCAGGGTCTGCCGCTTAATCAGCAGGGCTTTGGTCCGTTGCTCGACACGGTGCATCAGGTTTCGGCACATGACATCGAAGACATCGAGAAACTCTTTGAGCGAACGGGATCCACGATCGCCGCGGTCATCACTGAACCGGTGCAAGGTGCTGGCGGTGTGTATCCGCCAGTTGATGGCTATCTCGTTCGCTTGCGCGAACTTTGCGACGAGTACGGCGTGCTGTTGATTTTCGATGAGGTCATTACCGGTTTCGGTCGCTTGGGTTCGTGGTTTGCCGCATCACACTTTGGCGTTGTGCCCGACATGATTACGTTCGCAAAGGGCTGCACGTCTGGGTACTTGCCTCTTGGTGGCGTTGTAGTGGGCGAAGCAGTGCTTGATGTGCTCGAAGCCGACCCCACCTTCATCCTTCGCCACGGTTACACCTACAGCGGCCATCCGTCGGCATGTGCTGCTGCTCTTGCAAATACGGCAATCTTGTTGGAAGAGAACTTGTTTGACCGCGTGCCGGTTATCGCAGAGCGAATCGGAGGCGGACTCACCGCGTTAGCGGCAACCGGTGCGATTGTGGAAGCCCGCGGTATGGGTGGCATCTGGAGCGCCGAACTTCAGCCTGGTCTTGCCGCGCCGGCGGTTCGCAACGAAATGTTGAAGCACGGTGTGATCGCAAGGCCGATCGGCCTTTCGGTTATCGCGTTTTGCCCACCATTCGTGACAACTGAAGCACAACTCGACCAATGCGTGGTTGCGCTGAGCGAGTCAATCGCCGCGTTGTCGTAAGTGTTCTAGGAAGCAATCTTTAAGAGATCGATTGCTTCAACGAGTGCGATTCGCACAATGCGCTCGATTTCGTCGAATTCGGCCTGGCCTGCGATGAGTGGCGGAGACAACTGGATAACGGGGTCGCCACGATCATCGGCCCGGCAAACCAGACCGAGTTCAAGAAGCCGCTTCGACAAGTGGCCCCGCAACAACAGCTCCGCTTCATCAGCAGTGAACGTTTCTCGAGTAGCGGCATTCTTCACGAGCTCGATGCCGTAGAAGTACCCCATGCCGCGCACATCGCCAACGATGGGAAGGTCGCGAAGTTTTTCGAGCGTGGACCGGAACGCGGCTTCGTTTTCAAGAACGTGATCAATGAGGTGCTCGTTTTCGATCACATCGAGATTGGCCATGGCCACGGCACAACTCACCGGGTGACCGCCGAAGGTGAAGCCATGCAGAAACGACACACCCTCGGCCGAGAATGGTTCAGCGATGTGATCGCTCACGATCATGACGCCGAGAGGCGAATAGCCAGAGGTGAGTCCTTTGGCCGAGGTGATGATGTCGGGCACGTAGCCCAGCCGATCGCAGGCGAACATCGAGCCAAGACGACCCCATGCACAAATAGTTTCGTCGCTGATCATGAGAATCCCGTAACGATCGCAGATCTCGCGCACACGGGCGAAGTACTCGTTGGGAGCGGTGAAGCAGCCACCGGCATTCTGCACTGGTTCAACAAAGACGCATGCAACGGTGTCGGGGCCTTCTCGCAGAATCATTGTTTCGATGTCGTCAGCGCAGGCGAGGTTGCAAGCGCTTTCGTTCGAACACATGGTGCAGCGATAGCGATTGGTATTTGCTGCGCGACCAACACCGGGTACGAGTGGTTCAAACATCTGACGGAATGCGGGCACGCCAGTTAGCGAAAGCGCGCCCATGGTGGTGCCGTGATAGGAGAGATACCGAGTGATGGCTTTCGTACGCAATGGCTGCCCGCGCAACTTGAAGTACTGACGTGCGAGCTTCCATGCGGACTCCACCGCTTCGCCGCCGCCGGTAGTGAAGAACACGCGGTTGAGATCGCCGGGGGCAAGGTTCGCGAGGCGCGCTGCAAGTTCGATGGCGTTGGGGTGGGCGTAGGTCCAGACGGGGAAGAACTCAAGGGTTGCTGCTTGTTGCGCTGCAGCTTCACCGAGTTCGGCGCGTCCGTGACCGATCTGCACGGTGAACAATCCGGCGAGACCGTCGAGATAACGCTTGCCGTCGACATCCCAGACCCAACAGCCTTGGCCGCGTTCCATGATCGGGGCGCCGCCGTCTCCGGGGTCAAGCCTGCTGAAGTGTCCCCAAAGATGGGACTGGGCAAGCTGACGGAGTTCCGCAGGGGTGCGGCTCATGAGATGCTCCCGGAAATGGTCGAAGCGCTGAGTCTTGCCCGGTGAAAGCGATTCGGCAACGAACTTTGGTCAGGAAGTGGTCAGGAATCGCTCAGGCCAGCGAGCTTTTGTGCTCGGCGGTTGTTGAAGACCACCAAAAGCGCCGCCAGAACAATGCTGATGATGAGAAGGGCGGTCGAGAACACGTTGATCTGCACAGGGATCTTTGAGCGCTTCATGTTCCAAATCTGGATGGGGAAGGTGTTATCCAGACCCGAATTCAGGTACGTGATGATGAAGTCATCGAGCGATAGCGCAAAGGTGAGCATTGCGGCGGCGACGACGCCGGGGGCGATAAGCGGCAGGGTCACCTTGCGGAAGGTTCGGAATGCTGAAGCGCCAAGGTCAAGGGAGGCTTCTTCCAGTCGCCAATCGAATCCGCGAATACGAGCGCGCACGGTGGTGGCGACGTAGCTGACTGAGAACATCACCTGAGCGATGACGATGGTGATGAACCCTCGCGACCAGTTGATGGACACGAACAAGGTGAGA
>CAIKHC010000354.1 GCA_903827085.1 uncultured Candidatus Nemicrothrix sp.
AGCTCAAGTGATGTGTGAATGATTCCAACCGATAAATCTGCCGAGAAGTTTGAGCGCCAGATGAATTTGCTGGCCGCCCTGAGCGACACCGTGCAAGGTGTCCGTGCCATTGACATCCAGCAACGTGTCCCTGGCTACAACGCCGACCACGACTCGTTTCGACGGACATTCGAGCGCGACAAGAAGGATCTGCTGAGCCTCGGTGTCCCGATCGAGGTCGTCACGGGTGCGACCGCCGAACTCACGGCGTACCGAGTCGACAAATCGAAGTATGAGCTACCCGACCCAGGATTAGAGAGCGACGAGCTCGCCGCGTTGCACCTTGCCCTCGAGACGGTAACCGTGGGTTCCTCGCCCGGAGATATGGCGCGTGCCATGTGGAGACTCGGGGGAGTGGTCGATGCTGCGTCGAGCGACTCGGCGGGCATCCCAGTCGGAGAAATCACCGAGATACCGAGTAACGCGTCGCTGGTCCCATTGTTTCGGGCAGTGACCGAGCGCCGAGTTGTTTCGTTCACCTACGAGAGCAGCGCGGGCACCTCCAAACGTTCCGTTGAACCTTGGCACCTCGACTTCAAACGAGGTCGTTGGAACCTGACTGCATTCGATCTCGAACGCAGCGAGCAAAGAAACTTTCGTCTTGACCGGGTCCGTAGTGAGGTTCAACTCGAAGACCCCGGCAGCCAAAGTCACCCCATACCGTCGACACCTTCGGAGCAGGCAGACCCATGGGAGTTCGGAGACAACGAACCGGTAGTGATGACTGTTCGCTTCGACGCCGAGGTTTCAGATTTCGCTCGGCAATCGCTTTCCTCTTGCACTGTCACTGAGCAGTCCGGCGGTGCAGCGTCATTCCAGGTGCCCGTAGCGAACTGGCCCGCTTTTCGCTCCTTTGTTCTCAGCTTCCTTGATCACGCAGAAATCATCGAACCTCCTGAAGCCCGCGCAGCGATGATCGAATGGCTCGAACTCATCGAAGGTGGCGACCGTGGCTGATATGACAGCAGCCGAGCGGTTGGATCGAACGCTTGCCATCGTCCCGTGGGTTGCGAATCAGCCCGATGGAACAGCAACGATCAGCGAGATCAGTGAACGTTTCGCGATCGATGCGGACGACTTGCGTGACTGCCTCATCATCACCTCGATGGTCGGCGTTCATCCGTACACACCAGACCTTCTCATCAACGCAATTGTCGACGCCGACACAGTCACGATTGATCTTCCCGATTATTTCCGCCGCCCCCTTCGGCTCACTGCGGAACAAACTTTCGCGCTCCTTACCTCTGCAAAGGCATTGCTCTCAGTGCCAGGGGCAGATCACTCCAGTGCACTAGCCCGCGGCCTTGAAAAGGTGCTGCGCACTCTTGGCGAGGGTTCCGAGACCGCTGTCGACATAGGCATCGACACCGCGCCCGACGCGATAACCGAACTACTTCGATCAGCGATTGAACGCCGTCGGGCCGTAGAGATCACCTATTACAGCTACGGGCGCGACGACACCGGCACCCGCCGAATCAATCCTTGGGCGATTCATTCCGAGGGTGGACTCTGGTACCTCCAGGGTTGGTGTCACGCGAGCAACGCTGAGCGAGTCTTCCGAATTGACCGAATTCGTCAGGCAGAGATCACCGATACAGAGTTTGTCGCCCCCGATCCGCTGCCATCATTCGAACTGTTTGATGGTTCGAATGCTTTGGGCCGAATCACGTTGCTGCTTCAGCCAGACGCCAGATGGGTCACCGAGTACTACCCAGCAGAGTCGATAGATCTGCACCCCGATGGAACCGCAACGATTGTTCTCGCTATCGGTTCGATGGCGTGGCTTGAGCGTTTGCTTCTCAGGCTTGGGCCCGATGCCGCAGTCGTCGACTCGTCTCCCGAACTTCAAGGTGTTGGTGGCGCAGCTGCCCGAAGGTTGCTCTCCACCTACCGTGACTAGGCTACGGCGCGCCGGAACGTACCGGTCTCGTTCCCCCCGGAAAGCTCACCTGTGACCAGTCCTGCAACTGATCGTGTCGCATCGACTCGTTGGCGATACCGACGTCGCCGGTTCGAGAAGTGGTTCGGTCCCCGTGGGGCCAGTTTTGTCGAGTGGGTGCTCGTTATCGTCGGTGCGATCTTGCTTGCTCTAGTGGTGAAGGTCTTTTTGCTTCAGGCGTTTTATATTCCCTCGTTGTCGATGTCTCCGACGCTGCGCGTGGGTGATCGAGTCCTCGTTAACAAGCTCAGCTATCGCCTTCATGACGTCAATCGCGGTGACGTAATCGTTTTCGAGCGGCCTGCTTCGGAAACGTCAAGCACTATTCCTGATCTCATCAAACGAGTGGTTGGACTGCCTGGCGAATCAATTTCGTTTATCGACGGCGCCGTCTACGTCGACGGGAAGCGACTCGACGAGTCCTACCTCTCCGACGGCACCGTTACGAGCAGTGCAAATGCCCCCAACAAGTGCACCGCCGAAGCGCCCTGCGTTGTGCCTTCGGGTCAGGTTTGGGTAATGGGCGACAATCGCAGTGACTCAAAAGACAGTCGCTACTTTGGATCTATCGATGAATC
>CAIKHC010000355.1 GCA_903827085.1 uncultured Candidatus Nemicrothrix sp.
CGAAGCAGATGCTTCCGGTCGTTCGCGTTCCGATGATCGAACGGGTGGTAGCAGCGCTTGGGTCATACGGAGTGACTGAGGCTGTCCTTTCGCTGGGCTATCGACCCGATGCCTTCATCGACGCGTATCCCGATGGTGTCTGTGCTGGGGTCGTACTCCATTACGCCGTTGAACCCGATCCTCTCGATACTGCAGGTGCTGTTCGCTTTGCTGCGTTGTCTGCCGGAATTGACGACACGTTCATTGTCGTGAACGGCGATGTGTTGACCGATCTCAATGTTGCTGAGTTGTGGGAGTTCCACAAGAGCCACGGGGCCGAGGGAACGATCGCATTAACGCCAGTCGAAGATCCGTCGCGATACGGCGTGGTTCCGATCGATGGCAATGGTCGGGTTATCGAATTCGTTGAAAAGCCTGCGCCAGGGACTGCGCCAACGAACTGGATCAATGCGGGCACCTATGTACTTGAGCCCTCAGTTCTTGACCGCATCGCGTCTGATCGCAAGGTTTCGATTGAACGCGAGACTTTTCCGGCGATGGTTGCCGACGAGAGCCTTTTTGCACTGCATAGCGATGCGTATTGGATCGATGCAGGTACGCCCGATACCTATCTGCGCGCGCAACTTGACCTCATCGACGGGATTCGGGCAAATGAAATCGCAGTTCTGCCCTCCGATGAAATCGATTCTTCTGCACTTGTCGAAAACTCGGTACTCGGAGCCGACGTGGTTATCGGCAACGGAACGATTGTGCGTAACTCAATCCTGATGGATGGAGTCACGATCGGCCCCGGAGTTCGAATTCACGACTCCATCATTGCAAGCGGTGCGCGGGTTGGTCCCGACTCCCACATCAGCGACCTGACCGTCGTCGGCGCAGGTGTTGAAGTTCCCGCCCAGTCCGAACTGACTGGCGCCCGACTACCCGAAAGCGACTAACGATGCGCGCAGTTGTTACCGGCGGAGCCGGATTTATCGGTTCCACGCTGACTGATCGACTCCTTGCTGAAGGTCATTCCGTTACGGTCATCGACAACTTGGCGACAGGACGTCTCTCAAATTTGGAGAGCGCCCGTACAGCCGGGGATCGCTTCTCGTTCGTTGAGTTGGATGTTCGGTCCTCAGACATTCCCGCAGCGTTGGCCTCGGCTGCACCCGATGTCGTGTTCCACTTGGCAGCTCAAGCTGACGTCCGAGTCTCGGTGGAACGACCCCTGTTTGACGCAGAGGTAAACGTCCTTGGCGGACTCAATGTGATTGAAGGCGCGCGGTTGGCGGGAGCCCGAAAGGTCGTTGTGGCCTCAAGCGGCGGAACGATCTACGGCGATCCTCTGCCGGAAGATCTTCCTGTTGACGAGCAGCATTCGCAGCATCCCATTTCGCCTTACGGCGTGGCCAAGAAAGTTATTGACGACTACCTCTACGCCTTTCGGTTCCTTCACGGCCTCAACTACGTGGCGCTGGCACTTGCGAACGTCTACGGGCCTCGTCAGGATCCACACGGAGAAGCCGGAGTCGTCGCAATCTTTGCTGGGCGCTTGCTTCGCGGCGAGGGCTGCCGAATTTTTGGCGATGGCGAACAAACACGCGACTTCGTGTTTGTCGATGACGTTGTCGACGCGTTCGTTCGTGCCGCCGAGCGCGGCGATGGAGTGCTCTGCAATATCGGCACCGGCGTAGAGACCTCGGTGAACAGCCTTTATCGAGCAATGGCCGTTGCGGCCGGGGTGGCAACTGAGGCGACCTACGAACCGGCACGAACCGGTGAGCTCGCTCGGTCGGCCCTCGACCCAGGCTTTGCTGGCGCAGAACTCGGATGGTCGCCCCAGACAGAGCTTGAAGCCGGAGCGCTCGCAACACTCAACTGGTTTCGCGAGCAAGCCTGAGGTTCAGCTCTTCAGCGCATTCCATACGTTGAGAAATTTGCGGCGAATTCTGAACGGCAACATCGAGCGAATCCGTTCAAGAGTCTCGTTCGCTTCAAGTAGCTGAAGCCGGTAACTCTCGGC
>CAIKHC010000356.1 GCA_903827085.1 uncultured Candidatus Nemicrothrix sp.
CGCCGTTGTTGGTGGCCGGGCCGGGCTTCGTATGGGATCGAGTCACGACGTGCTGACGCTGTCCTCATGCGCAGTTGCGCATCCTCTACTTGAGGAACTCCTGGCCGACGGCGACTTTGGAAGCGCAACCGAAGTGACCCTCCGCGTCGGGACTGCGACAGGCGAGCGAATCGCTGTCGTTACGCCTTCAGCGTCTGGGGTCCGTCTTCCTTCCGATGTCCTCGTCATTGGTGTCGACGAACTCAAAGCTGGACGTCGAGCATGGATCCATGAAGAAGTTGCGGGGCGTGTTTGGCGCATCTCGGCGGAATCGTTCTTCCAAACTCGTCCCGATGGGGCCGAGGCCTTGGTCAGCGTTGTCGCGCAAATGGCTGCTGACATCATCGAAGATTCCACGCTTGACCAACCCACGCTGATCGACGCGTATTGCGGCGTTGGGCTCTTCGCCGGCAGCCTGCTCGCTGGGCGCGAGGGCTGGCGTGCTGTGGCCGCAGAGCGAGGCCGATCATCGGTGGCCGACGCAAAGGTGAACCTCGCCGACCTCGATGTACGGGTGGTGGGCACCTCAATTGAACGTTTCCGTGTCCCTTCGGCCGATCTCGTGATCGCCGATCCATCTCGCGCTGGTCTTGGTCGGAAGGCCGTGAAGGTGTTGGCTGCTGCCGAGGCCGATCGATTTCTCCTCGTGAGTTGCGATCCCGCTGCAGCCGGCCGCGACGTCGCTCTGCTCGCATCCGAGGGATACCAACCCGTCGAGGCAGTCGTGGTCGACATGTTCCCGCATACTCACCATGTCGAAGTCGTGACTCGCCTCGACCGGGTGTCGAAATCCTGACTTCCTATTGTTGATTGAATAGGTCGGGATTAAGGTGGCCTCATGGCCACAACCCCAGCCCCCATTGATCCGCGCGGACCACGCACAAATCAAGCAGTGCTCGCTGTGGCGCTTGTTCTTGGTTTCCTTGCTGGACAGTGGTTGGTTGTTCCAGTGTTTGGCGTCGTTCTGTTTCTTGGCGCGGCCTTTGGCCCAAAGTGGGGTCCGGTGTTGCGGGTCTACGGTGCCGTGATTCGGCCGCGGTTGAAGCCACCCCACGAACTCGAGGACCCTCGTCCGCCCCGGTTCGCCGCGGCGGTCGGCGTGGTCTTCCTCGGAGCTTCAACCATCGCGTTTTCTTTCGGTGCGTCGACGCTCGGTTGGACCCTTGCGCTCATCGTTGCTGCACTTGCCGCTGCTGCAGCAACAACAGGCATCTGCGTAGGTTGCGAAATGTATGTGCTTCTCGTTCGTCTTCGTGGAGGCGTTCGGATCGTCACTATCGAACGAGAGGAAAGCGAACTCTTCGATGCGCAACGTCCAGAACGAAAGGGCGGATGGGCGACTGTTCCTGCTGACTATCGGACAGGGCAGCCAATGTGGCTGGTCTTCACGACCGAGTTCTGTGCTGTCTGCCCTCTCATTGTCGAACAAATCTCGGCACAGCAGACCAGTGATTCCGTCCTTGTTTTGAATGTTGCCGAACATCTCGATCTTGCGAGCAGTTACAAAGTACGCAGGGCGCCGACCGTTGTTCGTGCAGACGTAAACGGAACAGTGATTGTTCGTTTGGCTGGCGCTGATTCAGTCCGAGCGGAACTCGATGCGATCGCTCGTGAGTCAGTTACTGTCGTTTAAATGTTCGCTGTTACCGCCACATCTGTCGATACTGAGAATCCACTCTCAGGACTCACACTCGGCGAAGTACCCGACCCGGAAATCCCCGAAGGTTGGGCGCTTGTAACGCTGCGTGCTGCAGCGTTGAATCACCACGACATTTGGAGTTTGAAGGGTGTTGGGCTCCGGCCCGAGCAGCTTCCGATGATTCTCGGTTGTGATGGTGCCGGTGTTGACGCCGATGGAAATGAAGTCATTGTTCACGCCGTGATTGCAGATCCCGACGCAGGGGATGGCGACGAAACGCTTGATCCACGTCGTTCGCTTTTGTCTGAGCGTTTCCCGGGAACGCTTGCCGAGAAGATCGCGGTACCGCGACGCAATCTGATTCCTAAACCTTCGTCGCTCACATTTGAAGAAGCTGCGTGCCTACCAACATCGTGGTTGACCGCATACCGAATGTTGTTCACTCGTGCTGCGCTTCGTCCCGGAGACACAGTGCTTGTGCAAGGCGCAGGCGGGGGAGTCTCGACTGCTGCGATCGCACTCGCTCGGGCTGCGGGGCTGCGGGTCTGGGCGACAAGTCGGAGCGATGCAAAGCGGACGCGTGCGCTCGAGTTGGGTGCACACGCAACGTTTGCTCCCGATGAACGGCTCCCTGAACGCGTCGACGCGGTAATCGAAACTGTCGGACGTGCAACATGGGCGAGTTCGATTCGTGCTGTCCGTCCCGGTGGAGCCGTGGTGGTTTCGGGCGCCACAACCGGCGATAACCCTTCGGCCGACCTCACCCAGGTGTTCTTCTTGCAACGATCGGTGATCGGTTCAACGATGGGCACCCGAGGTGAGCTTCAACGCCTTGTTTCTATGGTCGATGCCACTGGCCTTCGTCCGGTGATCGACTCCGTTCGGCCCCTCTCAGAGGCCCGTTCCGGGTTCGCCGAGATGCTCGAAGGAGAGCAGTTCGGAAAGATCGTTTTCACTATTTGAGTCATTTCCGCATGGTTTGAGTCACTGGCAGGACTGAACCGACGAGACGGGCGACACAATCGGGCAGAAGATTTCTGATCTTTTTGCGCGATTGCCGCGATTCGCGCTTGAGACTGCGCGACGCTTACATCCCCGGTCGTCACGAGCCACCACCAATGGTGGCCGTCGGAAATCAAGGAGAAAACCGTGAACAAACGAGATCTGGCCGCTGAACTCGCCGAGCGGCTCGACATCGACAAGAAGCAGGCTGTGGCCTTTGTCGAAGAGTTCATCATCACGATCACCGATACGGTCGCCACAGGTGAAGACGTCGTGCTTACCGGCTTCGCCAAGTTCCGTCGTGTGCAGCGCGGACCGCGTCTTGCCCGTAACCCGCAGACCGGTGCAACCGTGAAGGTTCCGGCCAAGAAGGCCGCAAAGATCACCCCGCTGAAGGCATTCAAGGATGCCGTCATCGCTGGCAAGAAGGCTCCGGCCAAGAAGAAGGCTGTTGCCAAGAAGGCACCCGCCAAGAAGGCTCCGGCCAAGAAGAAGGCTGTTGCCAAGAAGGCACCGGCTCGTAAGGCTCCGGCTCGCAAGGCTCCTGCCCGTAAGGCACCGGCCAAGAAGACTGCAGCACGCAAGGCCCCGGCACGTCGCCGCTGAGTCTGTCGAAGTAGTAACAAAGGCCCGGGCATTTGCCCGGGCCTTTGTTCGTTTTCTGACAAGTTGCGCTTTTTTCAACGGCGACATCTAACGGCGACATCTCACTGCGACAACTTTTTGGTACGCCCCCTGGGACTTGAACCCAGAACCTGCGGATTAAGAGTCCGATGCTCTGCCAATTGAGCTAGAGGCGC
>CAIKHC010000357.1 GCA_903827085.1 uncultured Candidatus Nemicrothrix sp.
ACAAAGGGTTCGATCATTTGTTCTTTCTCCGGTCCTGGGCTGCGGAAGTGACTGCGGAAGTAAGCCCCGCCAAGCGCCGTAGCGTACCGGCGCCAACGTTGATCTGAGTGCCCCGAACCAAGGTCCCAAACCGGTCCGCGCCCATTCGTAGACTCAGCAGATGAATAGTCCCCATCGACCGACCGCATTCGGTCCACAAGGTGCTGATGGGGCCGAACCAGGACTCGGCGATATTGCCTCGGTCTCCATTGAGGGACTCATCGACGCGGTCGAATCTGCAGGGACAAAAACCGAGCGGCGCCATCGCTGGGCGCTCCCTCTCCGCATCGCAGTCAGCCTGCTGATGCTCGGAGTCCTTTGGTGGAGGTTCCCGGAAATCAGATGGGCTGACCTCATTCCGTCGTGGGATCTCACAACGTTGCTCTGGCTTCTCTCCGCCACGGTCATGACGTTCTTGGGCATTGTCCTTTCTGCAGTTCGCTGGCAATCAGTGCTGCGCGCACTCCGCCTTCACGAGCGGCTCCGCGTTCTCGTGCCGCTCTATTTCGCCGGACAATTTGTTTCAAATGTTCTTCCCACCACTATCGGTGGCGACGTTTTGCGCGTCTCGCGGCTTTCCAAAGCCAACGGCGAGCCAGAAACAACATTCGCATCTGTTGCGCTTGAACGCCTCACCGGCTGGTTAGTACTCCCGCTCATCACATTCTTCGGGCTCGCCATCAACCCAGGACTCCGTGAACTTGGCCGCGCCACGTTGCTTGCTCTCGCCGTTGCACTCGTCACGCTTATTGCGCTCGTGGTCGTTCTTCTTGCAGCGAATCACCCCCGACTTGGCGGTCGATTCGCTGCAACCGATGGATGGCGCCGCTTCGTCGATGCCATCCATCGGAGCGTCACAGAACTTCGCCGTCAACCGCTCGCGGCACTGTCCATTCTCGCCGCCGGCCTCGTCTACCAAGTCGCGCTTTGCCTCGCTGCCTTGATGGTTGCAGCGGCTCTTGGCTTCAGCTGGCTCGGACTCACCGCCCTTCTTGCGTTCTACCCGGCAGTTCTGATTCTTCAAGTGCTCCCCATCGGCATTGCCGGACTTGGAGTTCGAGAAAGCGCTTTTGTCCTTTTCCTCGTCCCGTTGGGCGTTCCCGCCGAGAAAGCCGTGGCCCTCGGTCTCGTTCTCTACGCCATCAACGTCATTGCCAGCCTTTTCGGAGCTCCCGCCTTTGTGGTCGGCGGCCGCAAGACCCCAGTAACGGCCTGAACCGCTCCACGCATCCCGCCAACCCTCCACACATCTCGCTCGTTAGATGGTCCCAGAGATAGGGGTTCACCCCCTATGGGACGGTAGCGTTGCACCACGGACGCCGACCCCGGCGACCACTCCCCCGTCTCCCGTCGCAGCGTTCTCGAAATGCCGCCGACAAGGACTCCGCCCATGATCATTGAGACGATTGAGTCGCCGGCCGACCTCAAGGCCCTCACCCCCGAGCAGCTCACCACGCTCGCGGCCGAGATGCGCGACGTCATCATTGAATCGGTCAACACCCACGGCGGCCATCTCGGCTCCAACCTCGGGGTGGTCGAGCTCACCCTCGCTCTCCATCGCGTGTTCAACTCCCCTGACGACATCATCCTGTGGGATACCGGGCATCAGGCCTACCCCCACAAACTCGTTACTGGTCGTGCCAAAGACTTCGTCGATCTTCGTCAAGCAGAAGGTCTCTCCGGCTACCCCTCACGCGACGAATCCGAGCACGACTGGATTGAGAACAGTCACGCCTCAACCGTTCTCAGTTGGGCGTACGGACTTTCTGTGGCCGAAGCCACGAAGGGCGCCGATGCCCGTCGCATCGTTGCCGTCATCGGCGATGGATCAATGACTGGCGGTATGGCATTCGAAGGTCTCAATAACCTTGGCCATTCGGGGCGCGACTGCATCATCATCCTCAATGACAACGGCCGCTCCTATGCGCCGACCGTCTCGAGACTGGGCGAGAGTCTCGTCAAGATCCGTAACAACCCGGTGTACATGCGCCGCCAAGCGAAGCTTGAGAAAATCCTTGCTGACCTTCCCGTCGTCGGCAACATTGCCAAGACAGGCCTCGACGCAACAAAAGCTGCAATCCGCGAAGCATTCGAACCAACTGCGTTCTTTGAAGCACTCGGCGTTCGCTATTCCGGCCCCTTCGACGGACACGACATTCCGCTTCTTGAAGAAGCACTGCGCAACGCCGCAGCGATGCCCGGGGGCCCACAAGTCATTCATGTCCTCACGCAGAAGGGTCGTGGCTACGGGCCTGCCGAGAACGACCCCATCAAACGCCTACACGACACCTCCGAGGCCAAACCCGGCAGCTTCACCGCTGCATTCACCGAAGCACTGGTCAAGGAAGGCGAAGCTCGTCCCGAACTTGTTGCCATCACCGCCGCAATGCCGGACTCCACTGGCATTCTCCCCTTTGCAGAACGATTCCCTGGCCGCATGTTCGATGTTGGGATTGCGGAACAACATGCCGTAACTGCTGCAGCGGGAATGGCAATGGGCGGGCTTCGTCCCGTTGTTGCTGTCTACTCAACCTTCCTCACGCGTGCATTCGATCAGGTCAACCTCGATGTCGGCCTGCACGATCAGCCCGTCGTGTTCTGTCTTGACCGCGCCGGCATCACTGGCGACGATGGCCCAAGCCATCATGGGATTCTCGACATGGTGCTGCTTACCAAAGTTCCGAACATGACGGTGTTTGCACCATCCTCGTATCAGGAAATTGGTCAGATGCTGCATGATGCTCTCGACATCACCGATGGCCCTGTCGCAATTCGTTGGGCGAAGACCGCGGCTCGACAAGCGCCACCCGAAGAAGTTGGCAGCGGACTCAACGCTCGTCGCACCAGAACCGGCACACAGTTGTGCATCGTCAGCGTCGGCAAAATGCTCGATGCCGCCGAGATCGCAGCCGAGCAACTTGAGGCTCAAGGCATTTCGGTCACCGTGTGGGATGCGCGCGTCGTGAAGCCACTCGATCCCGCCATGATCGACGATGCGGCTCGACATCCCTTCGTGATCACCGTCGAAGACGGCCTTCGAGAAGGCGGAGTCGGGATGACGGTTTCTGACCTCGTCAGCGAGCGCACAATCGGAGCCACCGAACCTCGTGTTCGCGTGCTTGGTATCCCTTCCCAGTACATCGCTCACGGAAAACCCGATGCGATCCTCGCCGACCTTGGTCTCGATGCCGCGGGCATCACCGCTTCGGCACTCTCCATGATCCGTAGCGGCAACTCAACCCCAGCGCCGAGTTAACTCGTCGCCGCCGTTCGCGCCTGCACAATGCCAGAACTCGTTAAGACCCCGGCAGAACTTTTCGACCTCACGGGTCGAGTTGCGCTCGTCACCGGCGCGTCGTCTGGGCTCGGCCGACGAATCGCTCTGGTGCTTGCTGCTGCTGGCGCCACCGTCGCCATCACGGCGCGAAGGACCGACCGACTCGTTGAACTCGAGTCCGAAGTGCCGAACGTGCATGGCTTCCCCTGCGACCTCACAAATGCAGACGAACGCGAAGCCCTCGTCACCGAGGTCGCATCCCGACTCGGGCCAGTCGACATCCTTGTCAACAACGCAGGCGCCGTGAACGCAACGTCGATCGAAAACGAATCGCTCGAGGATTTCGCAAAGATGATCGAACTCAATCTCACTGCGGCGTGGCACCTCATGAAACTGGTTGGCGTTTCGATGGTGGAACGCGAACAAGGATCGATCATCAACATTGCGTCGATTCTCGGTGTCGTTGGCGCTACCCCAGCAAAAGACTCGGGCTACTCAGCGGCCAAGGGCGGACTCGTGAACCTCACTCGCGAGATGGGACTGCAGTGGGCCCGCAAAGGGGTTCGGGTCAATGCAATCTGCCCCGGCTGGTTCCAGACCGAGATGATCGAAGATCTCACTTCAACCGAGAACGGCTCGTCATTCATCACTTCCAACACGCCCATGATGCGAGTTGGGAACGTCAACGAAATCGATGGTGCCGCCCTCCTCCTTGCTTCCGATGCGGGGAGCTTCATGACCGGTTCCATCGTCATGGTCGATGGCGGTTGGACCGCACGATGAAACTGCTAGCGATTGCAGCCGGCTGCTTCGCCATGTTGCTCACTGCTGGTGGCTGTTCGAGTGATGCTCAACGAACGGTCGCACCGGTGCACTGGGACCTCAATGCCATCATCGAGCCAACCACTCTCAGAATCAACGGGTACATCGGGAGCAGTTCGTGCAGCTCGTTCGACTCGTTCGAAGTACTTGAGGACGAGAACATGGTCGAGATCACCGTCCTCGCGATTTCCAAACAGGCTGATGCCTGCACCTCGGACATGAGACTCGAGACGATCGACGTTGTGCTCTCAGCTCCGCTCGGGCAAAGAGACCTCACCGGTTGCCTCCCCTTCGAGACGCGTCCAGGTGAACCTGATCTCGGTTGCCGAACAATCGTTCCCTACCCCTAAGCAACCTCAGGGACGATGAAGTTCAGCAGACCGCTTCGCTGCGTCGGCCTTGAGATCGCCCTTCGCCACCTTGCCCCCGGATGATCTCGGCAACTCATCGACAATCACGAGATGTTCAGGCCACCACTCGCGTGACACAGATCGTGAGCGTAAGTGTTCAACAATGTCATCGAGTGTGAGTTCCGCCCCAGGCCGAAGCTCGACATACGCGCACACTCGTTCACCGAAAACCGGATCGGGAAACGCCACTGCCGCCACCATCGCAACAGCCGAATGCGTGGCAATCTCCGCTTCGACTGCTGGAGCACTGATGTTCTTGCCGCCCCTGATGATGAAGTCTGAAGTGCGACCGACAACACTCAGCACGCCTTGTGAATCAATCTGAACAATGTCACCCATGAGCATCCAGCCGTCATCGGTGAACAACGCAGTATTCGCAGCGTCATCGCCCCAGTACCCAAGTGCAGTGGCCGGGCCTTTGCAGGCCGGTTGGCCTTCCTCGACACCCGGTGGAACCTCAGCGTGGGTCTCAGGGTCAAGGAGGCGCACATGCATTTCAGGAATCACATGGCCTGCCGTTCGAAGTCGAGTTTCCCGATTCGTGGCGTGCGAGGTGTAGCTCAGCGCTCCCGTTTCGTTCGAACCGTAAAACTGCAGCACCTTCGCGCCTGTTGTTTCCTCGAACTCGGCAGCGCGTTCAAAGGGAACCGCTTCACCACCAGTGAACATTGCACGCAACGATGAGAGATCGCGTGGACGTTCCGCCTGTGCGTTCAACAACATGATGAACTGCGTGCTCACGCAACACAACACGGTGACGCGTTCGCGTTCAATCAGATCAAGCGCTTCATGAGCATCAAATCGATCCATCAACACCGTGGGTGCGCCGAGAGCAGTCGGCGTGAAGTGCGCCGTCCACAAACCAAATCCGAACGGTGCAGGCAAAGCCCCAAAGAACACCTCGTCGGCGCCGAATCCGCCTGCTTCAGCCGCCAATTTATGGAAATAGAACCACCGATTTTGCGTATGCATCACACATTTCGGCAACCCCGTGGTGCCCGAGGTGGAGTTCAGGAGAAACAGTTCGTCGGGATGAATGGGACGAAACGGAGAATCAGGATCAATCTCAACGCCATCGGGTAGCGCCGCGTCAACAACTCGCGCATCCAAGCCGATGAGAAGTTGACGATCAACTGACGCGCCCATCGCAGCGACATCGGAACGCAATGCCGCAGCAGTTCGACCATGCTGTTCAGGAGTCGTAATGAGTGTGCGAGCCCCGGTGAGGGAAAGTAGATGTGCTACTTCGCGATCGCCGGCGCGCGCACCAATACCGACAGCAACGCAACCGGCGCGTTCGATGCCGACGAAGACGGCATGAACTGCAGGACCATCAGGCATCATCACGGCAATGCGTTCGCCACGTTCGGGCTCGGTGGCAAGGATCGCTAGTGCGATGTCGTCGGCATCGGCGTGATACTCCGCCCAGGTGTAGCGACGCCCATCGGCAATAAACGCGACTCCGTCAGGTTGCACAGACGCCCGAGCCGCAACGATCGAACCAACGGTGTCGTCGCCCCACCAACCTTGCGCGTGGTACTCGGCTGCAGCATCAGGATCAGCACGGAACAGTTCCACCGAACTCACCCCGCCGGCTTCGAACGGCGAGAAGCAGGAACGGCTCGTAAGTCCGAGACCAAACGATCAAGTTGTTCAACGAGGGCGGACAGTTCCTCGACTGACCAACCGTCGAGTTGTTCAGCCATCAATTCATCGTTTGCTGCCTCAATCCGGCGATGGGCAACCCGACCCGCAGCGGTGACCGCAACAACAGAAGCTCGTCCATCATGCGGATCGGCAGAACGCTCCACATACCCCTCGGCTTCAAGGGCTTGCACCTGTCGGGTGAGTGCCGCTGGGTGCGTCCTCACGGCATCGGCGAGGTCGCTCATACGCATAGGACCGTCGTCGATCACCTTGCCCAAAACAGCAACGGCCGCCACACCAATCGCGACGCCAGAACGAACCGCAATCAATCGATCAAGACGCTGGCTCCCGGTGATGCGACGTAACGACCCCATTTCGTCGCGCAACCGACGAAGGAGCTCAGACATCTCAGAGGGTTCACTGCGGCTCATAACCACACCTTCGCGATTCTTTCGACCTCGATCGCTCCCTGCCGTCGGCCTTCCCGCAGGGATGGCCCCCGAGTCGCCGGGTCAAGAACATTGCTTCCGAATGCTTCCGTGGACCCATCGTCAGCTGCGATCACTTCAACGATCGCTCCTTGCTCTCGCAAGGCTGCCGCTTCGGCCTCAACCGTTGGACCGAAGCCACCCGCAAACGGCGTAACGATCACAATGACGTCGCAGCCCTCTGCGAGGTCAGCATTGGTGCCGCTTCGAACTCCTCCGTCGATAAATCGAGAGTCCCCGATCGTGACAGGTGGCCAAATTCCTGGGACTGCACAACTTGCGGCAACAGCGGAAACAAGTGCGACACCAGAATTGCGATCAAAGACTTTGAATTCTCCGGTGAATGCGTCGACTGCCGTTACCAAAAGTTCGTGATTCGACCACTCATGCGACGAAAGCCGCGACTCAATCACTGCGAGACGAGC
>CAIKHC010000358.1 GCA_903827085.1 uncultured Candidatus Nemicrothrix sp.
CCTTCGCCAAACTCATCGAGGACCTGCGGCAGGTCTACTTTCGCAAGATCAAGCGGGCCGGCATCGATGTGCACGACACGAAAGCCGGGTTCGACATCGACGAACTCGGGCTGATCTTCGGCTGATCGCCGCGTGTAGACCTCGGCTTTCACACCTGCTTGCGCGAGCGCGCCAACGAGTTCGCGCACATACACATTCATCCCGCCTGAATCGCCGGTGCCCGGTTGAGCAAGGGGGGAGGTGTGCAAGGAGAGCACTGCTAAGGACCGCATGACTCCCCCACGCTACGGCGCGAACGCCGCAAGGAACACCTTTTGGCCAGCGGAACTTCTTCTGTGTGGCTCTCAGCCAACTTGCGACAAGTAATTGCCCAGCATCAGGCCCCATAGCGGAGCCACAACAAACCAAACATCGAGACGGCGCAATGCCGGACCTGCCAAAGCTGCCGATGGGGCGAGCGCCGACGCCAAGGGCGCCCCAAGCGGAGCGAGAACCGCGACCAGTCCACCAAACACCCAACCGGCGCTGCTGTCGAACGGGCCTAATTGAAATACCGCTTGAGCGAAGGTCACGACGAGAACTGCAGCGATTCCCGAGAGTGGACCTTCAAACACACTGTTGGCCTCCGAGCCCATGAGGTAATCGCCGACTTCGTAGGCACTTACGAGCACAAGCAGAACAACAAGCGCGCCCATGTCGGTGCGGCCAATCAGAACGACCGAACCCGCAGCGATGGCGGGGAGAATTGCTGAGCGAAGCCCAACGACGACATTGCTGCGGAGCATCCCTCCTCCGACAATCAAGAGACCAATAGCGACAACGACACCGACACCGAATCCGATGGGTCCCGCGATCGCCATGATCGGAACAACTGCAGCAGCAACACCGCCGAGTACAGGTACGGCTCGACGACCAGTGTCGCTCCACACACGAATGGTCTGCATCGCAGCGACTGCCGCAACCACCGCGAAAAGGACAGCGACTGCGATTATTCCGAGCGCACATGCAACACAGGCGACGATGAACCAAAGAACCCCGAGGCGAGCATGAGGCCCATCAGGCTTGGGAATGTAGGCAAAGCGGCGAACGAGCGAAGGCGTCGCGCGTGAACTACTCATCGGAACCCGCCCGAAACTGGCGGCAAAACCGCGACCTCGTCACCATCGCCCACTGAAGTTTCGCCAGAGACGGGTTCGCCGTTGCACCACACGCGGCTGTTCGCGACAACGTCTGCGAATGCAGGCCCATAGCGACGAACTGCTTCGGCAAGGACTTCGTCGACGGTTGAACCGGGAATCGTGTCCCGGCCAATGCCTGCGGCTTCCCGAGCCGACGCGAACAGACGAAGAGAAGCCACAAGCGCAGGTTACGCGGTGAGCGCCACACCTCGGTCTCGGGGGTCGGGTACCGTCACGCCGTGACTCGCCTCCTTCTCGTCCGCCATGGCCAATCAGAATGGAACGCCGTTGGTCGATGGCAGGGCAAGGCCGACCCCGCCCTCACCGACTTTGGCCGCCAGCAGGCATTCCATGCGGCGCAGCGCATTGGCTCGGTCGACCTCATCGTTGCCTCGCCGCTCATTCGTGCGTTCGAAACCGCACAGATCATCAGTTCGCAAATCGGTGTTGGCCCGATCGTCATTGACGCCGACCTCATGGAACGCGATGCCGGCGAATGGGAAGGCCTCACGCGGGCAGAAATCGAATCGGAGTGGCCGGGCTACTTAGGTCACGACAAATGGCCGCCTGGCTACGAACTCCACGACGAATTGCTCGTACGCACCCGCGCTGCGCTTGACCGCATCCATGCCGAGTACGAGGGTGCCGACGTGCTCGTGCTCACCCATGGCGGCGTAATCGGCACGCTCGAAGTCCAACATTCCGAGCAGTGGCAACGAATGCCCAACCTCGGTGGCAGAGTCTTCACCCATCACGGCGACCGTCTTGAACTCGGCGAACGCGTTGTACTCGTCGAGGATGACGAAATCACCATCCCCGATCAGATCTGAGTGGGGCAGTGACCGAGACAGGCCGATCATCGCTTCCCGTCGAAATCGTGAGGTCTCGGCGTCGACGCAAGACGGTGCAAGCGACCATCGTCGACGGTGTTATTCGCGTGCAAGCACCAGCATCGATGTCTCAGCGCGAACTCGACGAACACGTTCACTACCTCGTTGCGCGTCTCGAACGCCGTTACCGATCTGAATCGGTCGATCTCGACGCTCGATCGCGACGTCTTTCCAAACGATTCGAGCTCCCAAAAGCCACCTCAGTGGTGTGGGCCGATCAGCGCAGCCAATGGGGATCTTGCACACCCTCCACTGGCGAGATCCGTATCTCGAATCGGCTCGCTGCATACCCACCCTGGATTCTTGACTACGTCCTTGTGCACGAACTCGCACATCTTGTTGAAGCGAACCACTCCCCGGCGTTCAACGCCCTCGTTGCGCGGTACCCACTTGCTGAACGCGCCCGCGGTTTTCTCATGGCCATTTCGTTTGGCGATACCGGCGTTGCCGAGGACGTCGACGGTGAAGCCCCCGAACCCGACGAAGAACTTGATTGGGACGAAGTCAACGAGGTTGAGGAACTTCAGAATCCTCAGACCACTTCGGGACGTGACGACGCCACCGGCACGCCACTCACACTCTTCTAGGAACTGGCCTTTGTTCCCACCACAACACAGTGTGGATGGAAATATCCCTTGTCGAGTCGTCCCACGCGAGTCGTGAGACCGCCAGCCACCATCAATTCTTTGATGTCTGCAGCCGACGGGAAATCCAGTGCATTGCCACGGGTAATTCTCAAGACTTTGGTGGCGAGGAACTCTTGAAACTGTGCAACGAAAGCCTTGATCCGTGGCTCAGTATTGACTTCTTTCACAATCAAACGCCCGCCTGGGCCAAGCGCGGCAATGCAATCGGAAAGCAATCGTGATCGATCTTCCGGTGCGATGAGGTACAGCACGTCGGCGAAAACAATTGCGTCCCATCCGCCATCGATTGTCAGGATCTCCCCCGAGGGCCGATGTTCAAAAGAGATCGTTGCCTCGCCTTGGTGCAGATGTCTCACCGACTCTTGCGCGAGTTCAATCTTCTGTGCATCGATGTCGACACCAACAACGGTTCTACCTGCAGACGACAGCGCCAGATAGGTCGCGAACATTCCGTGACCACAACCGACTTCCAAGATCTTTCCCGAACGCGGAACCTCGGTCTCAAGCGCTTCAAATGGTGCTGTCCACCACCGAATCGCAGTGTGCAGTCGCGTAGATCGGCTCGACTGTTTCCAAAGCCCAAGCGTACGTTTCGCTGCGTCAGATTGGGGTGGCTTCACAGTCCCGCTCGGGGAAGATCAGCGAACGTGCCGAGACGAAAGCCGAGTTCATCAATAGCAACACGAATTGTTTCGGAACACAACGCTTCGTATTCGACATCCCACATGTAGTTCCACTGGTAGCGGACTCGGTCAGGATCATCGGGAAGTCCAGGGTGACTCGCGAGTTCTGCGCTTGGAGTTCCAGACGACGCCAGTCGGTCAACCGCTGCAACCATTTCGCTCAGGCCCATTGAGCCAGCGCCATCAAGACCAGTAGCTGAAGCCGTCCAGGCCCAGTTGCGTTTACGTAATTGCACTTCAAGTCGACGAGCGAGTCGGCGAACGGTCACACCGACCGGGCCTCGTGCATCGGACCGCATAACGCGAATGGCGTGCACATCGTTGGCGTCGCCGAGATCAAGCAGAACATTGCTCACTGCGGGCCACATGTGAATGTGTTGATGAGTATCGAAGTGGTCGACAACAAGGCCTGCTGAGTTAATCGCCTCAAGTTGGGCGCCGAACTCTCGGCGGAGATCATCGAAATCGATCCGACCCGCCGCGGCACGAGGAAGGAAGGATTTCCAGTTCGTCCAGAAGTTGCCGTTCTTGTCGACCAATGTCGGGATCTCGCGAGCAGAAAGCAATGGGGGGTCTTCGCCTACTGCAGTGAAATGGGCCCCGACCCCAAGCGTCGGCACATCGCGCAGTCGTTTCGCAGCAGACCCAAACGCAGGGGCCACAGCAATGATCGACGTCGACGAAACCACGCCTCGTTTGTGCGCATCGATGATCCCGTCAGAAACACGTTCCGTAAGACCAAAGTCATCGGCCGAAACAATGAGGATCGGCTTCTCGGATGTCGAAGAACTCACGAGGAAGCTCCGCCTCCCGAATTCCACGGCTGGCGGACCTCGAGCGGCAGCGGTTCAAGCGCCTGCAACTCGCTACGGAGTTCGTACATCTCTCGGAGAATCTTGAAGATCACCGAGTTCGAGGAAAGTGTTGAAATGCCACGCGTACGAGGGAAGTAATCGACACCGAACTGAACAATGCTGAAACCCAACTTCTGCGCACGAGCAAGGAGCTCGACATCGATGAAGGATCCCTCACTGCGAAGTTCGATGTTGTCGAGCAGCGAGCGACGCATGAGCTTGAAGGCAAAGTTCATGTCGCGAAGTCGAAGACCGAACACTGTTTGGATAAGGCGGTTGTAGACGTAACTGTAAAGAAGTCGACGACCGCCTTCACCTGTTCGGTCAAACCGATAAGCGCTTACAACGTCGGCCTCATAGAGGCGCAGCAGTCGAACGGCTTTCGAAACCTCCGCCATGTCGAACGGGAGATCGGCATCGGTGTACAGCACGAGCTCGCCCTTGGCATTCTCAAATCCGGTCTTCAGTGTTCCGCCAAGTTTTCTGTTTGTTTCATGATGAACGACGGAGACTCGTTCATCGGCAGCAGCCATTTCGTCCGCAAGCTTGCCGGTGGAATCGGTGGAGGCATCGTTGATGATGAGAACGTCGTATCGAGCGATCTCGCCTGCCTCAATGAGGGCATCACCGGCATCGAACGCGGCCGCGACGGCGCGTCCGATTGTCTCTTCTTCGTTCCACATCGGGTAGAAGATCGTGAGGCTTTCGAAGTTCGCCATGGCCTCAGGCTACGTAGTAGCCGCGCCCGAATGCGAAGCACCCCGCCAGCAGCACAATTGCGCTGATGGACCACCATGCCCATCGCAGGGCCCGACGATCAGCCAAATAGCCACCAAGCACGAGGAAACACGGGAACAGCGCCAGCAAATACCGGCCCGTTCCCTGGAAGTCCTTGGTGCCAATCAAGGCAATCGCCAACATCGAGAAGCAGTAGAGGCCATAACCCCAGCCAAACTTCTTCCATACGTGCCAAGCCAGAAACAAGAACCCGAGCACGAAGAGTCCTTGAAGAATCACGGTGACGGCGTACTGCACTTTTTCGAAGGTGGCGGTGTCGCCGTTCTGAAGCCAATCCCAGAACCAGCGAGGCAGATTCTTGATCTGCTGGAACCACGTGATCTTGAACCAGGTTCGTGGCCCTGAGCCTTGATCCCATCCCGGAGCGCTCTGGACTTCATCGAATGCAAGCGGATGCCCAAACCGAATACCGAGATAGGTCATGTAGCCGACAAGACCGCCAAGCGATAGCAACACGCCTGCATCAGCTGGACGCAGTCGGCGCCACAACACGCGCGGGCGCCAACGCGATTCACCGGCTTCGATGACATGTCGACGCCAAAGCGCAACGGCAACGAGTCCGATGATGAGCGCAATGCCAACTGGTCGAGTCGCAGTTGCAACGGCGCCAGCCAGACCCGCAAGGATCGTGTGATCGCGTTCTAGAAGAAGAAACGCTCCCGCGGCGGCGAGCAGGAACAGCGCGTCGCCATACACCGCGCCAAACAAATAAAAGACATACGGATACACGAGCAAGGTGACGAGCGCGACTCGCGCAACCCGATCGGTGACGTGGTCGCGAAACCACTTGAAGATCGCGAGTATCGCTCCAAGACCACATACGATTGTCACCAACGAACCCAATAACTTCACCGAAACCGTTGTGACGGAATGCAGCCCCCACAACACGCCGGGATACGCCGGGAAAAACGCGACCGCCGATTGCCTATCGGCTCCCGCGAACCAGTAACCCGATGTTGAAATCTGTGCGTACCAATTCCCATCGAATCGGAACCAACCGCTAAAGAGACCGGATCCCGGATACGGCGCTTCATCGACGCCGCCGTAGGTTGCAAACGGCCCGCGGGCGCCGATCCAAACGGCAACGAAGAGTGCGACGAATACGACCGCCCACATCACAAACGCATCTACCCACGGAGCGAAGCCAAGAACGCC
>CAIKHC010000359.1 GCA_903827085.1 uncultured Candidatus Nemicrothrix sp.
AGAATTCATACAGCCTTGTTAGCAAGAACGCAGGAGATGTTCTTGTCTTTGCAATCGTCGTCGTTGTCATCAATATCGTGACGTGCGGTCTGGCAATCGGTGTTACCGAAATCGCTATTGGCTATGCCTATAAGCAGCTCAACGGCGATCCCATCGCTGCTTGATTGAGTTCTTGCTCTACAAAAGGCCCCTGTCTCTGACAGGGGCCTTTTCGCGTCCAGTAGGAAGTGGTAATTAGCGCAGTGGAACTGCAAAGGTGTCGATCGGAGCCGGAAGTGTTGTAGTTCCAGTCAGCCAAGTGTCGACAGATGCTGCGACCGAGCGCCCTTCGGCGATTGCCCAGACGATGAGGCTTTGTCCTCTGCCCATATCGCCAGCAACGAAAACGCCGTCGACGTTGGTCGACCATGACTCGTCTCGAGCGACGTTGCCCCGGAGATCGAGGTCGACGCCAAGCTGCTCAAGCACGCCACCTGATTCCGGTCCGACGAATCCCATGGCGAGGAAAACCAAATCGCAGGGGACCTCAAACTCTGAGCCCTCTACCGGTACAAACGTGGGACGGCCTTCAACGATCTCTGAAACAACTTCAACAGCGCGGAGTCCCGTGAGGTTCCCATCGTTATCGCCAAGGAATTCGAGCGTATTGACCGCATACACACGCTCGCCTCCTTCTTCGTGGGCTGACGAGGTGCGATACACGATGGGCCAAGTCGGCCAAGGATTCTCTGCCGGACGGGACTCCGAAGGTCGAGGCATGATCTCGAACTGATGAACGGAAATCGCGCCTTGGCGATGTGACGTTCCAAGGCAGTCTGCGCCGGTGTCGCCGCCGCCAATAATGACCACTCGCTTTCCCTCGGCGTGAATGGGACTGCGATCGAGATCGCCTTCCTGCACGCGATTGGCCAATGGAAGGAACTCCATCGCTTGGTGAATGCCGACAAACTCGCGACCGGGGATCGTGAGATCGCGTGCTGCTGTCGCGCCACCAGCCAGCACAACTGCATCGAACTGCTCTCGAAGCTGGTCGCCGGTGACGTCAACGCCAACATCGACATTGCAGCGGAATTCAACACCTTCAGCTTCGAGCTGAGCTAAACGCCGATCAAGATGTTGCTTCTCCATCTTGAACTCAGGAATTCCATACCGAAGTAGACCACCAGGGCGGTCGGCGCGTTCAAAAACAACAACATCGTGCCCGGCACGCGCTAACTGTTGTGCAGTAGCGAGCCCGGCAGGACCTGAACCGACAACTGCTACTGAACGGCCAGTCCGTAGTTCCGAACGCTGTGGCTCGATCCAACCTTCGGACCACGCTCTATCAATGATCTCTACTTCAACCTGCTTAATGGTCACTGGATCTTGAGTAATTCCAACGACGCAAGCGGCTTCACACGGCGCCGGGCAGAGGCGACCTGTGAACTCAGGGAAGTTGTTGGTTGCGTGCAGCCGATCGATCGCGTCTCGCCAACGATCTTGAAACACAAGATCATTCCAATCGGGAATCAGGTTTCCCAGTGGGCACCCGTTGTTGCAGAAAGGAATACCGCAGTCCATGCAACGGCTGGCCTGTTCGCGGACCTTAGCGATCGGAAAGTCTTCGTAGACCTCTTTCCAATCTCGCAGGCGAACGGGCACCTCACGCCGAGACGGAAGTTGGCGATCGTGTTTCATAAAACCGGTTGAGTCACCCATGTTGTTGTCCTCTCACGCTCGGGCGGCGGCCATAACCGCATCGATGGGATCAGTGCCCTCAGCAAGCGCCTTGCGCTCTGCTTCGAGCACTCGCTTGAAATCCTTTGGCATGACCTTGACGAACTTGGAACCGCTCTCTGCCCATGAACTGAGCATCGATTCCGCCACAACGGAACCTGTTTCATGGCGGTGCTTTTCGACTCGATCTCGAAGCCATTCGAGATCTCCAGCATCAGGTTGATCGAGATCAATCATCTCGGGATTCACCCTCAGGAGGAAGGTGTTGTCAGGGTCGTAGACGAAGGCCACTCCGCCGGACATACCAGCACCGAAATTGCGTCCAGTAGGCCCGAGCACCACGACCCGCCCACCAGTCATGTACTCACAGCCATGGTCCCCGACACCCTCGACGACTGCGGTTGCACCACTGTTACGTACACAGAAGCGCTCTCCGACAATCCCGCGCAGGAACATCTCGCCCTGCGTTGCGCCATAGAGCACAACGTTTCCGGCGATGATGTTGTCTTCGGCCGCAAACGTGGCGCTCTTCGACGGACGCACAATGATGCGGCCTCCAGAGAGTCCCTTGCCCGTGTAGTCGTTGGCATCGCCTTCGAGTCGAAGGGTGATGCCCTTCGGAAGAAACGCCCCGAAGCTTTGTCCGGCAGAACCTTCGAAAGCGATCGTGATCGTGTCGTCGGGGAGACCTTCGCCACCGAATCGACGGGTCAATTCCGCTCCGAGCATCGTGCCGACTGTTCGATTGACGTTCCGGATCGGCGAGGCGATCTCTACTCGTTCGCGACGATCAAGGGCCGGAGCGGCCTGGCGAATCAGTTCGTTGTCGAGGGCAAGATCGAGGCCATGGTCCTGGGTCGAAATACAGCGGCGGCTCGCGCCCTCGGCGATTTCAGGCATATAGAGGATCGGAGAAAGATCGAGACCAGATGCCTTCCAATGGTCGACAGCCTGTTTCGAATCGATGAGTTCAACTTGCCCGATGGCCTCGTCGAGAGTGCGGAACCCAAGCGCGGCGAGCAATTCGCGAACTTCTTCAGCGATGAACTCAAAAAAGTTGACCACGAACTCTGGTTTGCCAGAGAAACGGGCCCGGAGCTCAGGGTTCTGCGTTGCCACTCCAACGGGACATGTATCGAGATGACAAACACGCATCATGATGCAGCCTGAAACGACGAGCGGAGCGGTTGCGAAGCCGAACTCTTCGGCTCCGAGTAACGCAGCGATCACAACATCGCGACCGGTCTTCAGCTGACCATCGACTTGAACCACGATTCGATCACGAAGGTTGTTCATCAGCAACGTCTGCTGAGTCTCGGCGAGACCCAACTCCCAAGGTGCACCTGCGTGCTTGAGTGACGTAAGCGGAGAGGCGCCGGTGCCACCATCGTGGCCCGAGATGAGCACCACATCAGCGTGGGCTTTTGAGACACCTGCAGCAACGGTGCCGACGCCGACCTCAGAGACCAACTTCACGTGAACTCGTGCTTCGTTATTTGCGTTCTTCAAATCGTGGATGAGCTGCGCCAAGTCCTCGATCGAATAAATATCGTGATGTGGGGGCGGAGAAATAAGTCCGACGCCTGGGGTTGAATATCGCGTCTTCGCAATCCACGGATACACCTTGTGGCCCGGAAGCTGACCACCCTCGCCAGGCTTCGCGCCCTGAGCCATCTTGATCTGCAGATCATCAGCATTCACGAGGTACTCGCTCGTGACACCAAAGCGTCCAGAAGCAACTTGCTTGATAGCTGAGCGACGCGAATCTCCGTTAGGCAATGGAATGAAGCGCTCGGCGTCTTCTCCGCCTTCACCAGTATTCGATTTACCGCCAAGGCGATTCATCGCGATGGCGAGGTTCTCGTGCGCTTCAGCGGAGATGGATCCGTAGGACATCGCACCGGTGGAGAAGCGCTTCACGATCTCGGAGATGGGTTCGACCTCGTCAATTGACACCGCTGGTCGGGATCCGAAGCGAAGATCGAACAGTCCACGCAACGTGGCGAGATTCCGCGACTGATCATCGACGTGAGCGGTGTACTCCTTGAAGACGTCGTAGCGGCCTGACCGCGTTGAATGCTGAAGCTTGTACACCGTCT
>CAIKHC010000360.1 GCA_903827085.1 uncultured Candidatus Nemicrothrix sp.
CCGATCGCTGCGATCTCAGTTACGAACGCAGCTGTTGCCACAAGTGGATCGGCCCGAAAGGGATTCCACATCGGGGACAAGAGATTCGGTCATGTCATTGACCCTCGCAGTGGATGGCCCGTCGAAGCCATCGTTTCGCTTTCCGTCGTAGCTGACACTGCGGCAACCGCAGATGCCCTGGCAACGATCCTCGGCGTTCAGCAGCCAGCCGATGCGATTGCCGAAGCAAACGAAAAAGGGATCCCGACTTTCATCGTCGATTGTGATGGCCGACAGTTTCGATCTGAGCCTTGGAATCAGATTGAGGTCGACCTCAGCTAAGCGTGATCCAGATCAGGATCAACATCACGACGACGCCCACACCAGAAACAATGAGGGCAGCGATACGTCGCTTGCGCAGGAATAACTGCATCACCAACCCACTGATCGAGATCACCACGAGCAGAAGTCCGGCGATATCAATGAGCCATTTCCAGGACGACCCTGCATTGCGACCCTTGTGGAGGTCGTTCATCACGCCCCAGAACATTCCTTGCTGTTCGGTAACCAGTTCGTACTGACCGCTGGTTGTCGAGAACGTGAGATCAGCCGCATATCCGGGCTGCCGATAGCGGATCGAAGCGGAGGTGCCCGTCGAATCGAATCCTTCAACTTGTCCACTCACGCCAAGTTCGTTTCGCGCGAATTCCGAAACCGTGAGGTAGTCGACCGCACCGTTGGCCTTTGGTGACATCGGAAGCACACCCGTTTCCGTCGCCGTGTTCGAGGAATCACCGATTGACCACGTCGGATGGTTCAAGGTGATTCCCGTGATGCCAAAAAACAACACCAACAGCAACGCCGCCATCGAGGTGTAAACGTGAATGAGTCGTGACCACTTATTCGTCGCCCGTTTGGCGTCGCTCATGTCAGCCATGATCAGGGCGTGTAGGTCATCGAGACCTTAGAAATTTCGCCCTTGCCAGAAGGGCTCGCCGATGATGGAACTGCCGCAATCGTCAACGGTTGAGAGATGACTTCATAGGGGCCCTTTTCGCGGGCGCACTCGATGAAGAAGAGATACTCACCCTGCGGCATCTTCTGACCCGACGCATCTTTTCCGTCCCACACCACTGAATACGAACCAGCGGTACGCGTCGCGCTTGACATTGACTTGTCGGTTCCGCCGCTCGACGACATCCATGATCGCATGTCACTCAAGTAGCGCTCGTTCTCACCAGACGAATACCAAAGCGAAATTGTGTCAACGAATGTGCCTGTGGCTGTTTCAACCCATACCGCGATGTAGGGATTCTCAGCCCTTCCGCCGCCGGTCGCTGCATAGGTGAAGTCGATCGCGACCTGACCGCTTGCAGGAATAGAGACTCCCGACGCCGAACCCTTCGCCGAGGTAGAGCTGCCCCCCGATGGCACTGTCGTTCCTGGCGCTTGCGAAGTGGAACTGAAGACGTCCTTATCGCTCTTTCCACCACAGGCCAGTGCGGGCACTGCGAGAACTGCACCAAATGCCGCCGCTCCAGCCAGAACTGATCGGCGGGAGATGGCTCGCTGATACAGCGAATCAGGACGCAGTTCCGCCGGGGTGCGCTCGTCTGCCATAGGCGAAGTGTACGAGAGGTCTCAATGAGTAAAGGCCTCTTTGGGGTAAGAGTTTCGTGAGAATGTCAGCGTAAGAATCGCCGTGCTAAATGCCATTACCCGGCTGCAGCTGCGTCGAGAAACGAAAGCGACTCAGGAATCGGGAAGTTCTTGGCATCAAGTCGGTCGGACA
>CAIKHC010000361.1 GCA_903827085.1 uncultured Candidatus Nemicrothrix sp.
CGAACTTCGCGAACTCCAGCGCGCGGGCTAATCGCAGGTTTCTACAACCGCTTCGACATTCGCTGATAGCGCGTTGAGGCAACTGCGCCAGTCGATTCGATAAACGAGCGAGCCGCTTCGTCGGGAAGATCGGCAACGATGACTCGATCGAATTCAGCGATCATCAAATCGCGGCAAATTTGCCCAAGCAATGCTTTACCAACACCGCGACGGCGCGCGGACTCATCCACAATCAGCGGACCAGTCCAACCCGCTCGTGTAATTGAGTGACAACCGATTCCAACAACAACGGGATCGACATCGCCCCGTAACGCCACATGACAGGTTCCGTGTTCGAGCGCACGAGCAATTTCGTCGGCGCTCCGGGGCCAACCCGACGTGGCCGCAAGTAGCACCCGCGTGACATCTTCGTCATGCACTGCACGGCGAATCGTGATGCCCGCTGGCGGTTCCGCCCGAAACGATGTCGCGACGTCGTAGGACTGCCAGAACTCATGCGTTTCGTAGCCGCGCCCCGAACACAATGCCGCGATCGACGACTCGACGGGAACGCCCGGCCACAACGAGAACGAAAGCTCGCCACCGACATGGATGCGCTGTGCCCCTCGTTCGGTCGCCCATTGCTCGGCGTGATCGAGCAAGTCAGCGCCGCGCCCTGTGCGTTGAACACGAGGACCGACTGCAATCAGACGAATCGACGCGATGAGATCGCCATCTACATCGCGATCGACGCCTACAGCAATCACCGATTCACCGTCGGGGGTCGCCATCACGATCCCTGAACGTTCGTGACAGGCCGTGAGGAGTTCGTCAGGAGTCAGATCTTCATCTGCAGCAGCGCGCAACAACAGATCGACAAGATCGTCGACGCGATCAGCACCCCAAGGCTCAAGTTCCATCACGCCGCTGAAGCCACCAGATCGTCTGAACCATTGGGATGACTACGCGACGAGAAGACGGCTGCCATCAGGCCCCCAACAAGGGCAACGGCCGCGAGCGCACAGGCGATGAGTAATGCGCGGTCGAGTCCCGAAAGCACTTCATCGACAATGACACCAGCCGAGGCAACGCCAAGCACACCGCCTGAGATCTCCTCAATCGCACGATCTCGGCCAGTTGATGTGATGAGAGCGATAACTCCTGCTCCAACGAAAACACCAACCGCTCCTGCCATCACTGCCAACCAACGGCGCCGAGCGATAAGCAGCCCACCCATTGCAGCGATCACTGCGACCGCTGGAAACACAATCGAGCCAAGACGAAGTATCCGCACCCAAGTTTGGATTTTTTCGAGACCCGGAGCGTCAACCAGCGGAACATTTAGGTCGATCGATGCAAGATTGAGGTTGTCAAGAATGTCAATACCTCGTAGATCAAGCTGCTTGTCGATTTCTCCAAGCGAAGATCCAAGGTCGAGCGACAATCCTTCGGGATCAATAGTCACAAATCGACCGCTTCCATCGACAGCGCGCACGAACTCATTGTGCGTGGCTCGAACCGCCGATTCCCAGACGCGAACAAATGCATCGGTCTTCACGACCTGCACGGTGGCGACGGTGATGAGATCTGTCACCCCTTCAGTCACGGTGCCCGAAAATGAACTGAGGGGACCAGGGAGCACTCCACCAACAAGGTCATCGATGCCCACGGAGGTGACGATCTGCGTGGCGATTGCGCGAGCAACATCATCTTGAACCTTTGGGTTGTTCACGATTGCTTTACTCGTTGCGACCCACGTGTCTTCATCGAGAATCGCTCGTTGCGTCCAGAACGACGCCATTCCGAATATTGCAGAGAGGCCAGCAAAGAACAACAAAATGATGCCGAGGATCATTCGAGCGCGACGGGGTTGTTTCTTGACTCTCACTACAGAAGGACTCGTCGTGCGCGATGTTTCAGCGATCTCCGAACGTGAAGAGACAACAGAAGCCGGCTCGGTCGGGGGTTGTGCCGGAGGCTGGGTGGGTGGGGAATCAGACCATGACATTTAGTGAATCCCTGCGAACAAGTCGGTCTCGGGCAACTGGGTCTCCACTCGGGAATGGGCGAGGATGTAGTCCTCGTAGGGATGAACCGAACGAGCGATCTCGCGGGGAAGCCCAAACCAGAAGGCTGATTCAGGGTCGACCTGCGTCGCATGCGCCAGCAACGCCTCGAGCCGAACATCGAACCACGGGCCGATGTCAATTGATGTCGTCACTCGTTCGTCTTGGTTCGGTCTCGTAAACCAGTCTTCGGAGAACGGAGACTCGAGACCAAGTTCCACGAACTTGTTGTGAGTTGCCTCAACTCGCGCACGCGACCACACCGAGTAGTACATCTTGAGCGGCGTGAATGGTTCGCCGAGATCTGGCCGATACGAAGAGTCGCCCGCACGTTCAAACGCAGGCAATGAAATGTCATGAACGCGCAGATGATCTGGGTGGGGATAGCCCTGCTGATCGTCTCCGTAGGTGAGGATCACTTGCGGACATTCGCGGCGAATGATTGCAACAAGCCGTGCAACAGCTTCATCAAGATCGGCATTTGCGAACGCTTCAGGACGAGCATTTGCCTCGGAATCAGGCATCCCTGAATCTCGATAACCAAGCAGGACGACTTCGTCATACCCAATGAGTGCCGAAGCAACTTCAAGTTCACGCTTACGCACCGCGGCAAGATCGGCTCTGACCTCAGGAAGATCCATCGCCGGATTCAGGATGTCGCCCTCTTCGCCTCCGGTGCAAGTGACAAGTACTGCTCGCACACCTTCTGTTTTGTACTTCGCGACAGTGGAGGCGCCTTTGGAGGCTTCATCGTCGGGGTGAGCGTGGATTGAGAGCAGACAGCGGTCAGCCATGGCCGCACGCTACCGGTCCGCTGGAGGGGCGCCACCGCGTCGAAGCTCTACACGCGTAGTCTCAAACCGATGAGCGAGACCCCATCCACCCACCGCCCGCCAAGGGCCCGCCGCCGAGGTCTCGCTGTTCTTGCCATTGCAGCAGTTGCCATTTCCCTCGCTGCGTGCGGAACCAACGGCCGAACTATGGAAGAGCCAAAGCCCGGAGCCACCGCTCCAGCGCGAAAGAACGCTGGTTCCACTCTTCCGGCCAACACCAATGCCGCCACCGACAGCACTACGAGCCCCCAAATCCGCTCAACGGCATTCACCCTGACCACCAGCGCTTGGAAATCGGGGCAGTCCATGCCGAAGCCCTTCACCTGCGATGGGGTCAATACCTCTCCCCCGTTCACCATTAGTGGCGTTCCTGCCGGAACCACCGAACTGGTCTTTGTTGCATCGAACCAGAACGACCTCAATCAGACGTTGTGGCTTCTCGCCGGTATCGGCCCGGCAACTGTTTCGATACCGCAGGGTGGCGTGCCGACTGGCGCAATCCAGATCACCAACAGTTCAGGCACCCCTCGCTGGTCTGGCCCCTGTCCCACCTCGGGAGCAAACGGTTACGAGTTCGCCCTCTACGCGCTGGCCTCGCCTTCTGGTCTCACCACGAGCTCGACACTTGCTGATGTCAATGCCGCAATTGCGAAGTCCACCGCAGCGTCAGTTATCAGCGGTACGTACTCGCGCTGAGTTCAGGCCATCGGCAGTAACGCCATTAATTGGCGCGTGTGGGCAAGGAGCGTTCCGTCACTCGCCCAAATGATCCCGTCTTCTTCACAGAAACCGTCGAGGCTCGCGGTGGAATGGAAGAGAACGAAACACCAGCCATCGTGATCAGCTGGCGGCATCGATCGAATGTGCACCGTGAGATCAACCGTCGTGATTCCCCAAGGCCCACTTACACGGCTGAACATCGCCGGCATCCATGCGTCGGCGAACGCAGCGAGAACCGCACCATCAACTTGTTGCGGCTCAGGAAGACGGATCCAACCGCCGATGCGCGCTTCGTCGCCACCGCTGAACGCTCTCGCTCCGAGTACCCATTTCTGTTCATAACGCTTCGCCATTTCGGGAAACGCTAAATCGTGAATCGCTGGTTCGTAGCCTGGTGAAACAACATCTTCAGGCCGGGGAACATCAGGCATCACGACATCGCTAAATGAAGGACCCTCTCGGCCGGTCGAAAACGCTCCGATGGAAACAGCAATCGTTCGGCCCTTTTGTGTCATCGAGACGCGAACCGAACTCAACGATCGACCTGAACGTTCCGTAACGACCTCAAGTTCCACTGGCCCCTCAGAGGCCCGCGACAAAAAATGTGTCGTGAACGATCGGCAGGTGCGTGCTGCATCGTTGATCTCGGCTTCACATGCGTGCACGAGAATGGCGTTGAGATATCCGCCGTTTGGTCCGACACCGGCCCACCAACCCGTATCGAGGCGCGCCTCGTAGCGTCCGTTGCCGAGCGGTTGAACAGCGGTGTCAGTTTCGAAACGTGTGTTCACCCTCTGAGACTAGGCATCGTCCGCACGTAGCGACGACCGCAGTCGTGCGCTAGAACCTGTTCATACATTGCTCTGTCTCCGGGGGTTTCCATGAAGGCATTCCAGTTGATCGGCGGTTCGGCCGAGGTCGACGCCACTACTGCACTCAACGAGGTCGCTCAGCCCGATCCCGGCCCGGGCCAGGTGCTCATTCGCATTGGCGGTGCCGGCGCATGCCACAGCGATATCAGCCTCATGCAATTCTCTGCAGGCGGCCCTCGCGAAACACCAATGACCCTCGGCCACGAGAACGCTGGCTGGATCGAAGCATTCGGTCCCGGCACTGTGCCAACTCCCGGGCTCGAGATTGGTTCTCCCGTTGCCGTTTACGGCGCATGGGGCTGCGGCCAGTGTTCGAACTGCCGCAAGGGCATGGAGAACTACTGCCTCAACATTTCTGCTAGCGGTCCCGGTCTCAGCGTCGATGGCGGTATGGCCGAGTACCTCCTTGTACCTGCCGCCCGCTACCTCGTGCCACTGGGCGACATGGCTC
>CAIKHC010000362.1 GCA_903827085.1 uncultured Candidatus Nemicrothrix sp.
ATGACGAAATGGATCGGCTTACCGAAGAAGTGCTTGAAGCGAGTGCATCATCTGGCGTTCCGCTCTTGATTGAAACCCATCGCGCAACGATGACCCAGGACATGTGGCGAACGCTTCGACTCGTTGAGCGCTTTCCCGAGATCCGTTTTAACGGTGACTTTTCTCACTGGTACACCGGTCACGACATGCCAGTAGGGGACATGACCGAGAAGATCGAACAACTCGCACCGGTGATGGAACGAGTGCGCTACATGCATGGCCGCATCGGAACGGGCGGATGTGTGCAGATCGATATTGGCGAAGGTGAAGACGACACGCCGCCGGTGAGTCACTTCCGTGCGATGTGGACGAAAGCCTTCGAGGGATTCATCTCCAACGCGGCAAACGATGCCGTGCCGGTTGCCGATCTGCAGATCGGTTTCGCACCGGAACTGTTACCCGCCGACTTTGGCTATGCGCGAAAGTTCCTGACGCCGAGCGGCGACCTTGAAGAAGAAGGCGATCGCTGGGAACAAGCACTTGTTCTGACGCGTATTGCGAACGAGTGCTTCAACTCCGCGTTGAACAACTGAGCGGAATCGGCGCTGTTAGAGCGTGACGGAATTGGCGACGCCTTCGGCGCCCATATTCACGACCAAAATCTTCACTGGCTTGTCGGTCTTATTCTCGCCGTTGTGCGGAGTGCCGACCGCTTCGAGAATTGCGGAACCGGCGGAGAACTCCTTCACGATGCCACCTTCGTAGGTGACAGTGAGCGTTCCTTCAAGGATGTACGCGTACATGGGCGCATCGTGCTTGTGCAGGCCAGTCGAGACTCCGGGCGCAATGGTGAGGATCGCTGACGACACCTGTGCCTGGGACCCACTTGGGTATTGCAGCAACTGATCGAGCACAGTTTGTGCTTGTTTGTTGAGCACGACTGATGACTCGGGCTTGCCGGGGGAGGCTGCGACGGTAGAGGTGGTGGTGCTTGAACCTGAGGTCGAACTGTCGCTTGAGCACCCCGCCGCCAAGACACCCACGGTGATGGCGAGGGCGATCAGTATGTTTCGAGGGACGTTGCGGCTACGGGAGATCATCCATTGAGTCTAGAGATGGTTCCCTTCGACAGTGGCTACTCTTTGACACCTGATCGGTCGTCCGACCGAATCGCTCATTGTGTAAGGGGAATGTTGTGGGTCGTCTCGCTGGCAAGGTCGCATTCATCACCGGAGCCGCTCGCGGGCAGGGTCGTTCGCACGCAGTGTGTATGGCCGAAGAGGGCGCCGATGTCATCATCAGCGACATCTGCGGTCCCGTTGGTACCAGCGGCGTCGTGCCTGCGACACCCGAAGATCTCGCTGAAACCGTTCGTCTTGTTGAGGCCACCGGCCAACGCGTCATCTGGGACCACGTCGACGTGCGTGAGCCTGCGCAGCTGAAGGCACTTGCACAGCGAGGCATCGACGAACTCGGTCGCATCACCACCGTTGTTGCCAACGCAGGCATTCTCAACTGGGCCCGGACTCACGAACTCACACAGGATCAGTGGCAGGACGTCATCGACGTCAACCTCACTGGCGCGTTCAACACCGTGCAGGCAGTGCTTCCACATTTTCTTGAGCGCGGCGAAGGCGGTTGCTTCATCGTGATCAGCTCGGCCGCTGGCCTCAAGGGACAGCCCTTCACGCTTTCCTACACCGCCGCGAAGCACGGACTAGTTGGCGTCGTCAATGCGCTTGCCATCGAATACGGCGAGTACAACATTCGCGCCAACTCAATTCATCAAGCCGGTGTCACTACGCCGATGGGTGATGTTCCCGGTCTTGGCGCACTCATCGAAGAGCGTGCGTTCACCGTTGGCCCGGTATTCATGAACACCATGCCCGTTGAGTTCATCGAATCGATTGATGTATCGAACGCAGTTGTTTACTTGGCGAGCGACGAGGCTCGTTACGTAACGGGTATGCAGATGAAGATCGATGCGGGTCTCGTTGGCCGTTAAATCTTCTTCGCGAGATACGGCGAGAACCAACCGGCGTAACGCAACTGAAGTTCCGGCAGCTGCCAATCGCGTCCGGTGACCAGACCGCGACATTCGACCGAACCGCAGAGGCACTCGAACTCGTCGTAGTCACCGCCATCGCTCATGGCGTAGTCGAATGTGAGCTCTTCACCGATCGCGATGTCGCGCATTGCAACGACCAGCATGTTGCCGGCCAACCCGCAGTTGGGCGTGCACGAGTGGTTGACATAGTCGCCGGGATCGGCGGTTTCGCCCGACACTAAATAGAGGTGTTCGTCGATCTGCATCGTGCGCGAAACGCGTTCGGCCGGAAGCGAACGCAACTCGGCTTCGTCGGCCACCCAACCGCCAAAGGCAGCGACCGACTCGCCTGCGGTAATCGACTCGACCGCATAGGAACCCATGCCCTTCCCGCCGGCGTTTCTCGCCTCCGCCTTAGGGGTCAACCAGTTGAAATACACCTCGTGACTTTTGCACAGGGGAAAGGCCCATGGGGCCTGCGCAGGGTCCAATTTCGACACCTCTTTAGAAAGACAGAG
>CAIKHC010000363.1 GCA_903827085.1 uncultured Candidatus Nemicrothrix sp.
CCAAGTACTGCCGTTCCAGATGAACGCCATCGTGTTGTACCCGGGCAGCAGGTACACACCTACCGCCGCGCACCATTGCACTGTCGCGCAGGAGACCCCCCACAGTTGATGAACCGAAGACCCACTGCCCGGACTCGCGATGGCGAGTTCCGTCCAGTGAGAACCATCCCAGTGCGCGGAAATGTTAGCCGTCCCCGAAACTCTATTGGTCTCCCCAACGACCATGCACGAGGTTGTCGAGCTGCAAGATACCGACCGGAACAGATCGTCAAGATTTCCACCGATGTTTGAGGTATCCATCTGTGTCCAAGCCGATCCGTCCCAAAGTAAGGCGAGCTCCTGGGTATAGACGCCAACGCCATACCAGCCAACGGCGATACACCAATTCGATGAGACACAATGAACACCCAGAAGTTGCTGAGCCAACGATGGGCCAGCGGGATTCGGCGAGTTCACCTGTGACCAACTTTGGCCATTCCACAAAAGGGCAAGCGTCTGGTCGTTCGCGCCGTCTGAGTAGGAGCCAACTCCGGCGCAGAAATCGACACCTGAACACGACACACTCCAGATGCGCTGCTCCAGCGTCGGCCCGGCAGGGTTTGGAGTCGATATAACTGTTGCAGCGTCAACAGCAGCATTCGCAGCTGGGGCAACGGCAACGAGTCCCGACATCGAGATGGCCACCAACATGGCCGCAGAAAGCATCTTCAAAAACGGCCTCATCGGGATCGCTCTCAGTCGAGTTCGGCACCGAGCAGAGAGATGAAGCTCACCATCTCACCCGGATAACCACCGAGGTTATGAGTAAGAGCCAACTTGCGACCTTCGGCCAGCGAGTGGATCTTGCGCTCTTCGGGGACTTCGCCACGAAGTTGCAGGAACGCTTCGAACATCATGCGCAAACCGCTTGCACCGGTGGGATGACCGAAAGACTTCAGGCCGCCGTCGGGGTTCACGGGAAGTTCGCCGTCGAGATCGAACACGCCGTCAAGAACATCGCGCCATGCGGTGCCGCGTGCCGAGAACTGGAGATCTTCCATAAGAAGAAGTTCGGTGGGCGTAAAGCAGTCGTGAACTTCGGCCATTGCCACCTGTTCACGAGCATTGGTAACGCCGGCCTGGGCGTAGGCATCGACCGCGCATGCAGCGATCTCGGGGAAGGTCGTGTAGTCGTAGTTCGGGTCGGTGAGTCCGCCGCCGTTGCCAGCGATGAACGAAAGCGCCTTCACATAGATCGGCTTGTCGGTGTACTTATGCGCATCTTCAGCGCGACACACGATTGCTGCAGCTGAACCGTCGGCGACACCAGCGCAGTCAAAGAGGCCCAGCGTGCCCGCCATCTTCGGGGCCTTCTCGACAGTTTCCACCGTGATCTCTTTGCGGAACTGCGCACGAGAGTTACGGGCACCGTTGTAGTGGTTCTTCACGGCGATATGACTGAGTGCCGCGCGCATTGTGTCTTCGTCGACGCCGAACTTATTGCCGTACGCCGGAACGATCATTGAGAACATCGCGGCTGCGGTAAGCGTGCGTGCGGTGCCGTCATTCGGAATCGGGTTGGCATTGAGGCCCTGGAAGCCGGTGTCCTTCACCTTTTCGGCACCGACAACCATGCACAGGTCGTACGCACCCGCTGCGAGTGCATAGGAGGCCTGACGAAGCGCTTCAGAACCGGTTGCGCAGTAGTTCTCAACACGAGTCACCGGCTTGTTCTGCAACTGCAGGGCTCGAGCAAGAGCAATGCCGCTCATTGCGCTCTGCGCGGTGCCGAACCAGTAGGCGTCGACATCGTCTTTGTTAACGCCGGCCGAGGCATAGGCCTCGTTCGAGGCATCGATCATCATGTCGTCGAGGCTGGCTCCCCAGTTCTCAACAAAGTTGGTGCAGCCCATCCCGACGATGGCCACCTGGTCGCGAATTCCATGACTAGCCACGGATCAGCTTCCCCTTCCAGAAGTAGTTGTGGATGCCATCGGCGGTGAAGAGACGACGGAAGGTCATCTCGACACGGCCACCAATGGCGACCTCTTCAAGATCAGTATCGGTAAGTTCGATTGGCAAGCGCCCGCCGCCGTCGAAGTCGACGACAGCGAAGATGATTGGCGGGCTTGGCGAGTACGCCATGCGATCGACGGTGAACGTTGCGATCGTGCCCTGCACGTCGGCCATTGGTGCGTCTTCCATCTGATCGGTGCGCTGACCGTCAGACGAAACTCGCATCGGTGGAAGGAAGACGTCGCCAGTCTGTGAATCGCGACTGCCGACGAAACCAAACTTCCAGTCAGTCGTTCGAGCAGCGGCGGTTCCGGA
>CAIKHC010000364.1 GCA_903827085.1 uncultured Candidatus Nemicrothrix sp.
CTCGATCGGTATCGATGACATGATCATCCCCGAGTCAAAGAAAGCGATTGTCACCGACTCGCGCAAAAAGATCACCGAGGTCGAAGCCCAGTTTAACAAGGGCACGATCACCGATGGTGAGCGTTACAACAAGGTCGTCGATATCTGGACCGCCGCCACCGATCAGATCGCGAAGGAAGTCTTCTCGAAGCTTCAAACCAACGAAGGCAAGACCGAGGTCAACCCGGTCTACATCATGATGGACTCCGGCGCGCGTGGTAACAAACAGCAGGTCCGCCAGCTTTGCGGCGCCCGCGGTTTGATGGCCAAGCCCTCCGGCGAAATTATCGAACGCCCGATCCTTTCGTCATTCCGCGAGGGTCTCACCGTCCTGGAATACTTTATTTCGACTCACGGCGCCCGGAAGGGCCTCGCCGACACCGCGCTCAAGACCGCCGACGCCGGCTACCTCACTCGTAAGTTGTGCGATGTCGCCATGGACGTGATCATCTGCGAAGACGACTCTGGCGCCCGTGATGGCGTTTGGAAAAAGGCGATCTTCGAAGGTGACGATGAAATCGTC
This sequence comes from uncultured Candidatus Nemicrothrix sp., assembly GCA_903827085.1. Lineage (GTDB taxonomy): Bacteria > Actinomycetota > Acidimicrobiia > Acidimicrobiales > Acidimicrobilacustridaceae > Acidimicrobilacustris > Acidimicrobilacustris europaeus. Next base: position 563 of record CAIKHC010000364.1, read on the forward strand.
GCGCTTAAGGAGCGCCTGATCGGTCGTTGCTCCAGCGACGATGTCTACAACCCGCTCAATCCGTCCGAACTCATCGTCGGATCTGGCGAACTTATCACTGAGGAAGCCGCATCCAAGATCGACGACGTCGGCATTGAGCGCGTCAAAGTCATGTCCCCGCTCACCTGCACGAGCCCGGCCGGAATCGACGCAAAATCATACGGCATCAATCCTGCCACCAGCCGCGTTGCAAAGATTGGCGATTCGGTCGGCATTATTGCCGCGCAGTCGATTGGCGAGCCAGGAACGCAGCTCACGATGCGAACGTTCCATATCGGCGGCGTCGCGTCCGGCGGGTTCAAGACCCCTGAGATCCGCGTCCGTTCGGCAGGCATCATCAAATATAAAGGTCTGCGACTCGTGCAAACGGCCGAGGGCGGCAATATTGCCCTGAACAAAACTGGCACGATCCAAGTCATCGACGACGAGGGCAAGGAACTCGAAAACTACAACATTGTGGTCGGTTCCTTCCTGCACGTCGGCGACGGCGAGAAGATCGGCAAGGGCGATATCCTCGCTCAATGGGATCCTTACAATGTTCCCGTTCTCTCTGAGAAGGGCGGCTCGCTGCACTTCAAGGACATGATCCCGGGCGTTACCGTAAAGCGCGAACTCGATGAATCGTCGGGCCGCATCGCCACGGTCGTCATTGAGCACAAGGAAGACCTCAATCCTCAGATCGAGATTCGCGACGCGAAGAACAAGGCGCTCGCCGCCTATTCGATTCCCGTCGGCGCCCAGATCGCGGTCAACGAGGGTGACACTATCGCCCCCGGCGCGCTCCTCGCCAAGACGCCCCGTCAGGCGTCGAAGACGAAAGACATCACCGGTGGTCTTCCCCGCGTCGCCGAGCTCTTCGAGGCTCGTCGTCCGAAGGACGCGGCCGAGATGGCTCGCATCGACGGCGTCGTCGCTTTCGAGGGCACCGTCCGCGGAAAACGTAAGTTGGTCGTGAAGAATGAGGAGACTTCCCAAGAAGAAGAGCATCTCATTCCTACCGGAAAGCACATCATCGTGCAGCCCGGCGACGTGGTTCACAAAGGCCAGCATCTTACGGAAGGCTCC
>CAIKHC010000365.1 GCA_903827085.1 uncultured Candidatus Nemicrothrix sp.
CGTCGATCTTCTGATCTATGCCTCGGGCTTCGATGTTGCTGCAACTTACGACCGCCTTGGTTTTGATCCCAAGGGTCGCGGCGGCGTTTCGATGACCGAGTCGTGGGGCGAGGGTCCGCACAGTCTCCATGGCGTGATGACTCGCGATTTCCCGAACCTTCTGATGATCAGCACCGTGCAGGGTGGTTTCGGAACCAACTTCGTTCACTACCTCACCGAAACATCGAAGCATTGCGCCCACATCATCCGGATGTGTCTCGACGAAGACATCACGCAGATTGAACCGTCAGCCAATGCCGAAGAAGATTGGTTCAACGTTCTTATGAGCAAGGTCATGGGTGTAGGCGTGTACAACGCGTCGTGCACCCCTGGTTATCTCAACCGGGAACAGGCCGCTGGTGACATGAAGGGTGCACGTGCTGCATCGTTCATGGGCAGCGTTGAGGAATATGCCGATCACTTGATTGCATGGCGTGAAGCCGGCGAGCTTGTCGGAGTCGAAGTCACCAAAGCGAAGTAGCGCTTCGATTTAGAGGTCCTTCAGTTGGACCTTTGAATCGATTGCTGCAGATCGGTAGATGCCGCGTGCCATGTACGACGCTTCGGACTTTCGTCGAGCGTCGTACACCGCAGCGCGCACCTGATGGCATCGCGCTGAATCGGGATCGGCCATCACGGCCATTTCAGCGAAGTGCGATGCAAGACGAAGGTCGCCCTCTTCAGCGATCGCTTCTGCTCGTGCAGCGAGAACTTCGGCACCGCCGGCAAGAGCCGCTGTCTCGGCAGCGAGGGCGACATCGGCAGCGGGCTTGAGGTTCGCGGGGTTGCCGTCGTACCAACCGCCATAAAGTCGCCAAATATTGCGCACTACGAATTCCGGTTCGTCATAGGACGGACGCAAGTACGGAAGGTCGGCAAGTTCCTGCGGAAGTTTCACGGTGTGAATGACGTCGTTGAGCCGAGCGCCTGAGTTCATGAGTGCAAGTGTTTGTTCGTGCAGCGATTCGAGTGCTTCGGCGGTTTTGAGAAGTACTTCCGCAACCATGTCTTGACCGCCAACGGCAGGACCATGTGCGGGCAACAAAAGTTCCGGTTTCATTGCTGCCATGGCTCGAAGTGAAACCGCCCAGTCCCATGCGAAACGTTGGACTTTCTGCGGGTTACCGGCGTTGGGGAATTGCCAAATAAACAAGTCGCCAACACAGATCGCACGCTTGTCGGGAATCCAGGCCCAGGTGTGGTCATCGGTTTCACCACGGGCATGGCGGAGATCGAATTCGGTGCCACCAATGGAGAGGTTGGTTGAGGCGCGATAGGTGAGTTCGGGGTAGATGAACTCACTCGGCCACGCTGGCTCGGGCAGACGGAACTGGCGCATGTTGATCCAGCCGTTGTAGCCGTTGGTCAACTGGTAACGATCGAAGCGATCGGGGATTGCTTCGTGGCCGACGTAACGAATTGGGCGGTCGCCGCGCGCTGCTGCTTCGGCGTCGAAAGCCTGCGCGCCCGTGACGTGATCGACATGTCCGTGCGTGTACACGGCGGTATGCACTGGTGAGTTGGACCAGGTTCGCAGCTCGGTGATCGCCTGCGGTGCAGACATGTGATGCGACACGTCAAAGAGGACGATGCCTTCGTCGGTATCGAACGCCACGACGTTGCTGAACGCTTCGATGAGAACGACTCCATCAGCAACAACTGCTGCGCCGCCAGCGTTTTCGCTGAACAGCCCATTCATCGCAAGTGGTTCTTCGCCGGTGATCCAGCGCGCAGACCGCTCCAGCATTTCCTGACCGTCCATAGGACCTCCCCGTAGGCGATGATCCTCGCACAGGAGGATCAGCTGTGGAATGCCAAGGGCCTCCTTCCTCGGTGTAGTCGATTCATTTGCACGTATTGAGGCTTGTGTAAGGCTCTGTTTATGAATGCAATGGGTTATGTCGGTGCGATCATCTCCATCGTTGCTGGATGTCTTGGACTCATCTGGCCAAAGCAAGTGAGCCAAAAAATCGGACTTCAGATTCCAGGGCGGCTCGGAAAATCTGAAGTACGCGCAACCTACGGAGGGCTTTTCATTGGCGCAGGTGTCGCCGTCATCTTGATCGCCAGCAGTGATGCTGCGCTCGTGCTCGGAGCGGCATGGGCCGGGGCTTTTATTGCGCGAGCAGTGTCATTCATCATTGATTCATCGCGTACAAAGGAGAACATCGTTGGCCTCCTGATCGAAGGCATGATGGCAGCGCTGTTGATTCTCGCCTGAGTAGTCAGGTGCGTTTTCGGCCGGTTACCGAGTCACGATTTCTACAGCCAACCTTCTGAAGTTCAACGATCTCCGCACTTGTGGCTGTCATTGCTGACGTTCAGATGTATCAGCTAGGACGAGACCAAACTGAGCAAGGTCACTGCACGCCGTCTCAATGTCATTGCTTGCTGCAAACTGCAACACCACTCCGTCGATTGCGGCCATTGTCATGCGCGCCAACTGCGGGCGTGATATCGCAGGTTCGTGACCCACAGCGTCTGCGATTGAATCGATGAGGTCCTGAGCGAGTCGGTAGTACTTCTCCTCGAGAATCTCAACGCGACGGTCGCCAGTTGGATTGAGATCACGAAGTAAGACGCCGTACCGTTCATCTTCCAATAGGTCGGATACACGCTTCATGATGCCGATGATGCACGGGCCATATCCGGCATTCACATCTAATCCATCGGCGACCAAGAAGCTCACCTCATCGATGAGTCGTTCGAAGGCAGCGAGCACAAGATCATCTAGCGACCCGAAGGTGTAGTGGATGGACGCAAGTGGCGCCTTGGCCTCGGCAGCAACTGACCGAGTTGTAACAAGCTCAAGGCCAGATTTCTGCAGAACCGCAATGGTCGCATTGATCAGTTGTTCCTTGCGGTCGACAGCACTGATGTAAGGCACGACCGCCAGTCTACGAAAGAGTTGGTCGCATGACCAACTCTTGGTATTGTTAGTCACATGACCAACTTCACCATGTCGGCATCGGATGTTCCCGTCAGCGAACAGGCGAGAGTCGCGATCGCAACATCGGCGCTGAATACCGTCTCCCGCGTAGGCAGGCGATTCGGCGATCCATTTGCTGCGTTCGATGCTCCTGGCGGGCCTATTGATCGCGATGCTCTGCACAACGCATTACTCAAAGCAGGACCACTCGTGAAGAGCCGCTTCGGCGTCTACCTCACGCCCAACCACGCTGGCTGTCATGCAGTGTTCACTTCTTCACATGCATCATCCAAGGTGACCCGACCGGAAAGCGCGATTGGTCGCCTTCTTGAACCAACGTTACGTACCGGTCTTGGCTCACCACTTGATTCCTGGTTCATCACCATGGATGCACCCGACCACACCAGACTCAGGCGTCTTGTTCAACGCGGATTCACTCCAAAGGCGATTGCCGACCACGAGGCACTAGTGCGCCGGACAGCAGACGAGTTGATAGGTGCGTTCCCTACCCACGGCGATATCGACGTCGTTGCCTCATTCGCACGACTCTTGCCCATGCGAGTTATCACTCGACTTCTCGGCGTTCCAGATTCCGACTTCGCAACATTTGATCGATGGGGCGAGCACTTGATCATCGCACTTGATCGTCCGCGCTCTCTGCGAGATGCCACCGATGTTCACAACACCCTGATCGAGATGGACAAGATGTTTCGCGCACTCATCGCAGAAAGACGTCGCCGTCCGGGCAATGACCTGATCTCAGTTCTCGCCGAAAAAGTCGATGGTGAACTACTCAGCGATGACGAGCTCGTGGGAACACTTTCGCTCCTACTCATCGCTGGCTTTGAGACCACGGTAAATCTCATCGGAACAGGCACAGCCACTCTTGTTGGAAACCGAGATCAACTCGAACTGCTCGCTACTAGCCCCGAAACTCATCTCACCAACACTGTGGAAGAAGCACTGCGATACGAAAGTCCCGTGCAACTCACGGTGCGAAGAGCACTTGCACCGATTGAGATAGCAGAAGGCCATGTCATTCCTGCTGGCGTTGATGTCATCGCCGTCCTTGCCACCGCAAATCGCGATCCGCTTGTTTTTGAGAACCCAGAGAAGTTTGACATCACCCGACCCAACTCGCGACGCCATCTTTCATTCGTCAATGGCCCTCACGCTTGTATCGGTGGAGCACTCGCCCGTCTGGAGGCACACGTTGCGTGGGAGTCGCTTATCGATCACTTTCCCGACATCGATCGATGGCGGATAACAAGTGCTCCGACTTTTGGGACGAGTCAACTCATTCGTGGATACAAGCACCTGCCGATGCGTTTCGTGTAGGCGTCAAATAGCAAATCGTTGAAGTTGATTAGGCATCAAAACATGAAGAAGAAATCCCCAGTTGTCCTGCTTCAGATCTCAAACTTTGCTTCTGGGCTTGGCAATTCAATCGTCATGATCACAATCCCCTGGTTGATTCTTGAACGAACTGGTTCACCAGCCTTTGCTGGACTGGTTGCCGCAATATCGGCACTTCCCGGGATTCTTGTTTCACCTATCGGCGGTTGGATGGTTGATCACATCGGTCGTCGAGCTGTGAGTATTAGTGCAGACCTCCTCTCAGCAGTTTCCGTTGCGGCATTTCCAATTGTTGCCGCCACTTTCGGTTTATCTGATCTCTCCATTCTCCTCATCGCTTTGCTGGGCGCGACCTTTGACCCTGCCGGTTACACAGCTCGAAAAACTCTGCTTGCCGATGTAGCGATGGCTTCTGATGCTGACCTGGACCATCTCAATGGAATACATGACGGAACCATGGGAGTCGCATGGATTTTTGGTCCCGCAGTTGGTGCCGGATTGATTGCAAGCGTCGGCGCAGTGAACTCGTTTTGGTTTTCTGCAGCGTTGTTTCTCATCGCCGCTTTAGTGATTTCATTCTTGCGAGTTGGAGATTCGGGCAAAGATTCCCGCGAACTTGCCAAGCTAACTGGTGAAAAAACAGATACGAGCTTGCGTATCGGCGCAAAGACTCTTTGGGATGACAAGTTGTTGAGGACGCTTAGTGTCGCGCTTTTGATAATTGCAGCTGTCTACCTACCAACTGAAGCTGTTGTTCTTCCAACGTATTTTGAAAATGTTGATAATCCCAGTGGGCTTGGATTTGTTATCTCGGCCCTTGCCGCCGGTTCTGCAGTGGGGTCATTTGGATATGGATGGATCAGCGCTCGAGTTAAGAGAAAAACACTGATACGGATGATTCTCATGGGAAGTGCAGTCAGCATCATCCCAATGGCGTTTCTTCCTCCACTGCCCGTGTTGATGCTTGCTGGATTTCTTCTGGGATTGTCATGGGGTCCGTACAATCCACTCATAAGCACTTTGGTGCAACAAAGAGTGCCAGCACATTTACAGGGGCGAGTATTTGGTGTGCAAACGGCAGTCTTTTATGCCGCGCCACCACTAGGAATGGTACTTGCGGGACTTTCAGTTGAAGCTTTTGGGATTCGAGCTACTTACATTGTGTTGGCAGGAGTACTTTCCATAACTTCGATTCTTGTGTTGCTGACGAAATCCCTGCGTTCAAACTTCTAGAGTCATTAGCGACTGGCCAAGCAGGAATGAAATGCATTTTGGGTCGGTGACCACTGCGCCGCTACCGGCGTCTTCGCTGAAGAGGCCATTCATTGCGAGCGGTTCTTCGCCAGTGATCCAGCGCGCAGACCGTTCAAGCATTTCCTGACCGTCTATACGACCTCCCCGTAGGCCATGATCCTCGCACAGGGGAGTTAGGAGTTGTCGGGACCTCGGTGCTTGCCAATCCAACGGGTGAGATCAGATTGAGACATGACGCCGCTTGCGACATCAATAATCATGGAGACGGCAATTTCGGTACTGACGACCAGGTCGACATCGTTGAGACGGAGGAACATCACTGTCGCCATCCATGCCAGTCGTTTGTTCCCATCGGGCAGCGGATGATTTCGAGCGAGGTGAAGACAAAGAACAGCGGCCTTCTCTTCAAGGGTTGGGTAGAAATCCTCTTCTCCGAATCCGGCCTGAGGCGCGTGGAGAGCGGAATCGAGAAGTTCGACGCGCGAGACATGCTGAATCGTCTGCACTTCAAGTCCAGTAACTGCCGATGCGATAAGAAGCCCCTCGGCGAGGGTGAGGTACCTCATTGGGCGAGGCGGTCGAGGATCTCCTTGTCTCGAGCAACGAGGCGTTCAAGGGTCGCCATGAACTCTTTGTCGGCTTTGACTCGCTCAATCTCGAGGAGAAGGCCATCTATGAGGACCTGGTTCACGCTTGTGCCTTGAGCTCGAGCAATGACCTCGGCTTGGTCGGCAAGATCCTCGGGGAGTCGGACCGTCGTCTGTTTGTTCATGACATCATGATAGCACGATGTCAAGACTCACGGTCGAGGTTGTGGGCCTAGGCCGGTGGCTTGAGTGGGGTGCCGGCCAAGGCCGCAGCGATCTGAGCGCCGGGCAGGCCATGAGCGTCCATTGCCGAGATCGAGAACCGTCCAGTGAGTGCGCGGACGAGGATGAAGTCGGAACAGGTGACGGCCTCAAGTTGGTCGCCAAGCAACGAATCGTGACGTTCGATCATGCCGAGGAGCCATGCCCTCGCAACGGTGAGCGAGGGTGACGAGTCGACACACGGCAGACCAAGTGCCTCACGAAGATCGATCTCGTGCGTGACTGCATCCATGACCAACTGCGAGTTCGATGGGCGAGGGATGGCCGGCAAGATCGCGTCGAAGGGAATGATCGTTGCTTCGAGAGCAGTTGCGAGTTCGGCGAGCGATTCACCTTCATGATGTCGCACCTGTGCGTTGGTCCACTCGTCGGACGCGACGCCTTCCATCCGCCCGGCCAGGAGATCCTCAGGTACGCCGACAAGGTGCGAGAAGGTTTGCTGCACCGTCCAGTCGGGACACGCCGGAACAACAAGCGTCGCGAATGATTCTGGGGTCCGCTCGAGAAGTTCAAGAACGGATTGGCGAGTTTGCCGATACGCCTCGCACACCTGATCGTCGGGAAGCAACTGAGACATGGCAAAAGTCTCGCAGACAGTTCACCTTGTTGTTGCTTCAGCGTTGTCAGGAACAACTAAGTTCTGCGCTTCGTCTCTGAAGCCGACTCTCAAGCGAGGTGCCTGAAATGACTGACCCGAAACTGCCCCACGGTGGCGCACAACTGGGGGCCATTGATGGCCCGCTCGTGATGATCGGAATGGGCTCAATTGGTCGAGCAACACTGCCACTTCTCGATCGCCACATTGCGTTCGATAAGTCACGCGCAATTGCGCTTGACCCTCTGGCCGAGCGCAAGCAGTACGCCGATGAATACGGCATCGCCTTTCAACAGGTGGAACTTACGC
>CAIKHC010000366.1 GCA_903827085.1 uncultured Candidatus Nemicrothrix sp.
ACCCTGTCCTCTCTGAAGAAGGTCGCGATAACAGTCATCGCCTTTCCTCATCACGAGCCTGGATCATCGATCCACTCGACGGCACTCGCGAATACGGCGAAGGCCGCGAAGACTGGGCGGTACACGTTGCGCTCGCGATCGATGGCGAACCAACAATCGGAGCTGTGTCGCTCCCGTCGCTCGACCTCGTGCTCTCAACGGCGAATCCTCCGGTTGTTCCTGAACGTCCTGAGGGCCAGGCGCCGCGGCTTGTCGTGAGTCGATCTCGCGCACCGTTTGTCGCCCACGCCGTTGCCGATGAATTGAACGCAGAGTTCATACAAATGGGTTCGGCCGGAGCGAAGGCCATGGCCGTTGTTCTTGGCATCGCCGACATCTATGTCCACGCTGGCGGTCAATACGAATGGGACAACTGCGCACCTGCAGCAGTTGCGCTCGCTGCGGGCCTCCATGCGTCACGCATCGACGGCTCTCCCATGCGTTACAACAATCCCGATCCGTATTTCCCTGATCTCCTGATCTGCCGTAAGGAATTCGCAGACCAGACCCTTGGAATCATCGCCGACCTGATGTAGGCCGCGACCGGGGAATCGGCCCAACTCGCCCGTACACTCACTGGCGATGTCGACTCCCCCCGTCGCCCCCGATTCCGTTCATTCCGGCACTGCGAGTGACCCGCCCGATCTCGCGATTGGCTCGTTCTCAAACGAGCCACCGTGGATTGTTGAACCCGCTTCTATGCCGTGGCGCGAAGTGGTTGATTCCATTCGTTGGCTCACCAAGCACGATCTTCCCGAACTCACCTCAGCGCGACGGTTACCCGATGTGAAACGGGCCGTCACGGTTGTCGCAGATTTCGGCACAGCAATCGGCCTGTGGTGGCTAACGGGACGGCGTAAAGGCAAAGCCGGCGATCACGCTGCGAGCCGCGTCGACCTCTCCCGTCGTCTTCGACTCTCCATCGAACGCCTCGGCCCCACCTACATCAAACTCGCTCAGATCATTTCTTCGGGCGAAGGTCTGTTCCCCGAAGAACTGGTTTCCGAATTTAAAAAGTGTCGTGACCAGGTCCCGGCGCAATCGTTCGACGTCGTCCGCGCCACCGTCGAAGAAGATTTCGGCGCACCGCTGGAAGATATCTTTTCGTCCTTCGACGAAACACCACTTGCCGCGGCCTCAATCGCACAGGTGCACGCCGCGGTCCTGCTCACAGGCGAACCCGTTGTCGTCAAAGTGCAGCGAACCACAGTGGCGCTGCTGGTCAACAAAGACATCCGTGTGATGGCCTGGCTTGCACCGTTCCTCGTAGGCCGCCTCCCATTCGCGTCACTCGCCAACCCACCTGCACTGGTTGAGCTCTTTGCCGAAACGATCAGCGAGGAACTCGACTTCCGTCTCGAAGCACAAAACATGCTCGACGTTGCCGCATCCTTTGTTGCCCTCAAGCAGGACGGCTACATCATTCCGCGGCCTCACCCCACGCTTGTCACTCGCCGCGTGCTTGTCATGGAACGTCTTTCCGGCTTCAACTTCGATGATGTTGAGTCGATGCGTGATGCAGGTGTCGATACGCACGAAGTCGTACGCACCGGAATGATCGGATTCATGGAAGGCGCCATCATCGAAGGCATCTTCCACGGTGACCTCCATGGCGGAAACCTCTTCGTCCTTCCCGATGGAA
>CAIKHC010000367.1 GCA_903827085.1 uncultured Candidatus Nemicrothrix sp.
CGACGGTGATGGCGATCTCGGAGATCGCTAGCGAGAACTTCTGGCCAAAGGGTTCGTGAGCAAGGGGACGTCACCGGTAGGATCATGAGTCGTGTCCGAGCCGACGAGTTCCCGAATTGAGCCGTTCAAGGCCCCAACCGGGACTCGCGACGTCCTACCTCCCGAATCTGATCGCTGGCAGGCCCTTATTGCGGTTTTCGCCAGCCATGTCGGTCTTGCAGGCTATGGCCTTGTGCAAAGTCCAATGTTCGAAGAAATCGGCGTGTTCTCTCGCGTAGGCGAGGGGACCGACCTTGTTCGCAAGGAGATGTACGACTTCCTCGACAAAGGCGAACGCCATATCGCGTTGCGCCCCGAAGGCACTGCTTCAATCGCCAGAGCATGGATCCAACACGCACAGGGCGAAGCGAAGCCCTGGAAGGTTTGGTACGCGGCGCCGTCATTCCGCTACGAGCGTCCGCAAGCAGGGCGTTTCCGTCAGCACCACCAACTCGGCGCTGAAGCCATCGGTTCCGAGGACCCCGATCTCGACGTCGAAGTCATCGCCATGCTCCATGACTTTTACGTATCGGTTGGCCTCAAGCAGGTCACTCTTCTCATCAATTCGATGGGCACTGCCGACGATCGCCGTCGCTACATCGAAGACGTGCGCGCGTGGCTCAACGAACGTCTCGACACGCTCGACCCCAAAGATGCCGAAAAGGTCGTCGATCACCCGATGCGGGTTCTCGACTCGAAGCGCCCAGTCACCATTGCGGCAATCGCCGACGCTCCACGTATCACTGATCGGCTTTCTCCCGAAGCTGCCGAGCGGTTTGAGCGTGTGAAGTCTGGCCTCACAGCGCTTGGCATCGACTTCACCGTTGAGCCCCGTTTGGTGCGCGGTCTCGATTACTACACGCACACCACATTTGAGTTCGTGAGTAACGCGCTCGATGCCGCCCAATCAACCATCGGTGGTGGCGGTCGCTACGACGGTCTTATTGAATCGCTCGGCGGGCCCTCTACCCCCGGTATCGGTTTTGGTTCCGGCATCGAACGAGTGCTGCTCACCTGCGATGCCGAGGGCGTGTTCCCCGCTCCCGCCAGCTCTACCGATGTTTTCGTGGTCGACACCACCGGTGGCACCGCTGCTCGCGATTTCACCATCGAACTTCGCCGCGCTGGCATTAGCGCCGAGCGTGCATTCGATGGTCGCTCAATGAAGTCACAAATGAAATCTGCTGATAAGTCCGGCGCAGCCTTTGTCTGCATCATTGGCGATGACGAAGCCGCAGCCGGCACCGTGACAATCCGTGACCTGCGCGGCGACACCGGACAAGAAGCCGTAGATCGCTCGACCGCTGCTGCCGTGCTGGCCGCTCGACTCTCCTGAACCCGAAGGACCTCCTGTGACTGATTCCGTTTCTATGCGTACCGACCATTGCGGAACGCTTCGTGCCTCCGACATCGGTCGCGAGGTTGCGGTCTGCGGCTGGGTGGCCCGTCGCCGTGAGCACGGTGAGCATCTGGCCTTCATCGATCTTCGTGATCACACTGGTCTCGTGCAGTGCGTAGTCGACGGGGCTGCCGATCTGCGCTCCGAGTATGTGGTTCGCATCACGGGCACCGTGCGCCAGCGTCCCGATGGCACCACGAACGACAACATGCCTACCGGCGAGATCGAGATCGGCGACTGCCGCGTCGAAATTCTGAATGTCTCTGAGCCGCCCCCGTTCCAGCTCAACGATCGTGTCGAGGTCGACGAAATGGTGCGCCTCGCTCATCGCTATGTCGATCTGCGTACCGAGCGCATGCAGCGCAACCTCCGCATTCGCGCCAAGGTCAATGCCTCGCTGCGACGGGCCATGGACGATCAGGGTTTTGTCGAAATCGAAACTCCGATGCTCATTGCGTCCACTCCTGAAGGCGCGCGAGATTTCGTCGTACCGAGCCGCCTTTCGCCAGGGTCGTTCTACGCGCTGCCCCAGAGCCCACAGTTGTTCAAGCAACTGTGCATGGTTGGCGGTATCGATCGTTATTACCAAATAGCTCGTTGTCTGCGCGACGAAGACCTTCGTGCCGATCGTCAGTTCGAATTCATGCAGCTCGACGCCGAAGCCAGTTTCGTTTCGCAAGAAGAAGTTCTCGCGTTCATTTCCGTTGCTGTCTCCGCTGCGGTCGAAGAAGCCACTGGTCAGAAGATGGGCGATGTTCCCCGCATGACCTGGCAAGAGGCGCAGGAACGTTTTGGTTCCGATAAGCCCGATATCCGCTTCGGCATGGAACTCATCGAACTCACGCCGAATTTTGCCGCCACCGAGTTCAACGCCTTCAAGGCCGATTGCGTGAAAGGCATCGTGGTCGACGGGGGAGCAGAGTTCACTCGCTCCAAGCTCGATGAACTCACCGACAAGGCAAAGCGCTGGGGCGCCAAGGGTCTCGTGTGGATGCGCGTCAAGGACGGCGGCGAACTCGATTCGCCCGTCGCCAAGTTCCTTTCCGCCGACGAACTCGCCGGGCTGGTTGCAACCTCCGGAGCAAAGACCGGCGATCTGCTTCTTCTGGTCGCTGACGACCGCCCCAAGGTGTGCCATGTGCTCGGTCTTCTTCGTCTTGAACTTGGTCGCCCGCCCGTTACCGAAGGTGGCTTGCAGTTCCTGTGGGTTGTCGACTTCCCACTGTTCGAATCTCTCGACGATGCCGGTAACCCCGTTCCCGCGCATCACCCATTCACGATGCCGCACGCGGAAGATGTCGCGTTGCTCGACACCGGTAACCCGCAGGACCTGTTGAAGGTTCGTTCGCAGGCCTATGACCTTGTGCTCAATGGTTGGGAACTTGGTTCTGGCAGCGTCCGAATTCATCGCGGCGACATCCAGAGCCGTATGTTCGAGCTTCTTGGCATTGGCGTCGCCGAGCAGCAGAGCAAGTTTGGTTTCTTGCTCGATGCGTTCCGGTTCGGCGCACCACCGCATGCGGGTTTCGCGTTCGGCATCGATCGCCTGGTTGCATTGCTTGCGGGCGAGGAAAACATTCGTGAAGTCATTGCGTTCCCCAAGACACAGTCGGGAACCGATCCGCTCACCCATGCGCCGACACCGATCGACACAGCACAACTCGACGAACTCGGACTGCGCCTTCTTCCCACCAAGAAGAACGACTGACCCTCCGGAGTTCCGACACAGGCGACCGGTAGCCTCGGGCGATGACCGAGGACCTGTTCGCTGCTGCTGCCGAAGATCGGCTGGCGCGGCAGGCCCCGCTCGCGGCTCGGCTTCGGCCCAAGAACCTCGACGAGGTCGTTGGTCAAGAACACTTGCTTGGCCCTGGCAAACCGCTGCGGGCGTTGATTGAAGCCGACCGCTTGTCTTCGGTGATCCTTTGGGGTCCGCCGGGAACAGGTAAGACCACAATTTCGCAGCTCATCGCCCGCACGACGTCGAAAGCGTTCGAGCAACTTTCTGCAGTAAGCGCTTCGGTGAAAGATGTGCGTGAAATCGCCGCTGGAGCGCAAGAGCGTCTTGCGATGCGTGGTCAAGGAACGATTCTGTTCCTCGACGAGGTCCACCGATTCAATAAGTCGCAACAAGATGCGTTGTTGCCATCGGTAGAAAGTGGCTTGCTCGTACTCATCGGCGCAACGACCGAGAACCCATTTTTTGAAGTGAACCCGCCGCTGTTGAGTCGGTCGACGCTGTTTCGGCTCGACCTTTTGTCGGCGGACGCATGCGGGCAACTCGTCGATCGCGGATTGGCTTCCGAAGGCGCCAGTATCGACGACGATGCGCGTCAACTCTTGGTCGATCGTGCCAATGGCGATGGTCGCCATGTGCTCACCAGCCTCGAGGTTGCTATTGCCCTCGCCCACGAACATCCCGATGCCGCTCGAGACGGCTCAGGATCAATCGTCGACGAAACAATTCGCGTAACGGCTGCCGATGTCGAAGCAGCCCTGGGTACGAAAGCGCTTCGATATGGGCGTGATGATCACTACGACGTCATCTCGGCGTTCATTAAGTCGATTCGAGGCTCCGACCCCGATGCCGGTCTCTATTGGCTGGCCCGAATGCTCGAGGCAGGCGAAGACGCTCGCTTCATTGCTCGTCGTCTCGTGATCTTGGCCAGCGAAGACATCGGTATGGCCGATTCGAATTCGCTAGTGATCGCCGATGCTGCCGCCCGTGCAGTCGAGTTCGTCGGTCTGCCTGAGGCGCAGCTCAATCTGGCCCACGCTGTGGTTCACCTCGCCACCGCTCCGAAGTCGAATCGAGTCACCGTCGCCCTCGGCCGAGCCCAATCCGTTGTGCGCGTTCAGGCCGGGGGAGAGGTGCCGAGCCACCTCCGCGATGGTCACTACACGGGTGCC
>CAIKHC010000368.1 GCA_903827085.1 uncultured Candidatus Nemicrothrix sp.
ATCTCAAGTCGCGTTATGTGCATCAATCGCACTATCTGCGTTTTGCCATCGGCGGTGATGAGCAATCGAACCGAATTCGTGCCGCAATCAATCGCTGCAACTGGAGCAGTCATCGTTTCACCCGCTTTGGGGCATCAATTGGAAGCAATCCACGATCAATCAGTTGCGCGTTCGTCCATTCACCGACTGGGTCGTTGCCACCTGCGAGCCAATGCGCGTAATGCGCGTGCAAACACTTCAGGCCTTCACGAGTACCGCCGACCCCGCCATAGGGCGCAGGGCCTTCATGTCCATCGGGCATTGCCTGATCACGTTCGGCGGCATAGGCAGCATGCGCCGCCGCAATCGCTTCAAGGCCCAGTTCAGCTTCTGCGGTGCGAACACCGCCGTCGGACTCAATGGTTCCGATCGCAGACCGAACACTTGGATCACATAACCAATAGAGCGTTGGCATCGGCGTTCCATCGGGAAGTATCGGATCGTTGCGAAGGACAGCGGGGTCTCCGTTGCTGCTGCGCACTACGACCTCGAACTCTCCCATTGGCGCACGACCGAGTAGCTCGGCAACCCGGGCTCGATCGTCGGCCACTGCGGTCACTTCCGACGACGACGAATGAGCCCGTACACAACCAGCGCGCCAATTGCGACACCAAGAATCGGGACTGCACGCTTGAGAACCGGGGAACCAGCCTGCTCAAGCAGATTGATTGCTTCGGGTTCGGGCTGATCGATCTTGCGGATTGTCGGAGTTTCTTGCGACGACGATGCGGCTGGTGGGTCTGATGCGACAGGTGCAGCGGCAGGTGCTTCCGCTGCGGGAGCGGTGATGGAGTCATCGACGAGGACAGTCTGTTCAAGATTGTCGACGAATTGGGTGAGAATTTTTGCGCTGACATCGGCCAAGACGCCGCGTCCGAACTGCGCGACTTTGCCAGTGACCGTGAGGTCGGTGGTGACGGTGACCAGTGTGCTCTCGCCGGCTGCTTCGAGTTGAGCAGTGATGATGGCGCTTGCGTTGCCCTGACCGCGGGTGTCACGACCGGCTGCGTCGAGAACGGCTTTGAAGTTGACGTCGTCGCGCTCGAGGAACGTTGCCTTGCCCTTGTACTGGGCCTGGATCGGACCGACCTTGACCTTGACAATGCCGCGGTATTCGTCGCCTTCGATTTCTTGAAGTTGTGCGCCGGGCAGACACGGAGCAATGCGCTCGACGTCAGTCAGCACCTTCCATGCCGTTTCAATCGGCACGCTCACTTCGAAGGTGTTGATGAGTTCCATCTGTCGAGATCCTCCAGGGTGTCGACGTCCGACGCGTCGCCTCGGCAGGCTACTGCTGTCACGAGGTCGGACCTTCTTCGCAAGAGCACCCGGGCCCCTTCGTCGCCCTCTTTTGGCAGTTCGTCCCAAATCTCAGACCCAAGTCGAACGGGATTTCCACGAACTCCTTCATACGTGGCCACCACGATGGGCAGCTGGGTCTCGGCCTGTGAAATCAACCGCCAGTCCTCGGCCGTCACCCCCGGCTGATCCGCCAGCCCAACGACCAGTGCCTCTGCGCCGGCACTCCGAGCCGCCTCAATCGCCGTCTGCAGCGAGCCGGCCTGCCCCAAGGCCCAATCCGGGTTCTCGATGATCCGCACCCCCTCAGGCACCACTGACCCAAGCGGGACTGCACCCTCCACGACAATGACCTCTGCGAAACATCCGG
>CAIKHC010000369.1 GCA_903827085.1 uncultured Candidatus Nemicrothrix sp.
CGCGAGACGGTCTCTCACGACTTGGAAAGACTACCGATTACTGAAGCGTTCGTGACGCATAGGAATATTTTTTGTTCTGTCAGTGGTTCAAGGCGTTATCGCAGTCCGAGAGACCGGCTCCGGTGACAATTGCCGTCGGAACAGCGCGCGCTGAAGCGCATCGAGCAAAACATCTCGGGTTTCGCGCGGGTCGATCAACTCATCAAACCCAAGGTTCTCCGCTGACCGATACGAGGCCTGAAGCTCAGCGTCACGAAGCATCGCGGTTTCGTCCTCGTCAGCATTCGTGGCTCGACTCATCGCGCTTGCCCCCATGGCGCCGAGGGTTGCCCCCGGGTAAGCAAACGTGGCCGACTGATTATCGAATCCAACCAGTGTCATGACCATCGAACCAAAGCCATACGCCTTGCGCAGCGTGAGGTGAAGCTTCGGACTCGATGCCTGGGTTTGCGCCGCAAACATCCGAGCGCCAGAACGAAGCACCCCAGCGCGTTCCGATTCGCTTCCCGGCAACATCCCTGGGTTGTCAGCGAGGAAGACCAACGGAAGATGGAACGAATCGGCGACCATGATGAAATGCGCGGCCTTGTCGGCAGCATCTGCGTCGATGGAACCAGCCATCACTGTCGGCTGGTTGGCAATGACAGCAACTGATTCGCCTCCCAGCCGAGCGAGCCCACAAATCATCGACGGACCAAATCCAGGCTGCACCTCGAACCATGACCCGTCGTCCACCACGACGTCGAGTACGGCGCGCATGTCATAGGCCCGACGCGAATCGCTCGGAATAATCGAAAGCAGTTCGTCGGTCGAGCGGAACCCTTGATCATCGCTCTGTTCGGCGGGGAGATGCGGCGCAAAGCTCCACGCGCTCGATGGAAAGAACGAGAGATAAACGCGCAACATATCGAGAGCGGTTTCGTCGTTGGGCGCAACATTGTGAATGAGTCCGCTCGGAACAGCGACAGAAGGTCCGCCGAGATCTTCCTTGGTTATGTCTTCACCAAGCGACTCGCGAACAACAGGCGGACCAGCGGTGAACACTGCTGCGTCTTGCGTCATGACGCTGAAGTCCGACATCGGAACGATGAGCGCGCCATGACCAGCAGAAGGGCCCATCACCGCGCTCAACACCGGAACCTTGCCCGAGCACTTCGCTTGGATAAGTAGATCGGTCGGTGCGCGACCGCCGCCACCGCCGCCACGATGACCTGCGCCCTCAAGCAACATGATGAGCGGAATGCGTTCGGCAAGTGCAAGTTCAGCAATTCGATAACGCTTCGACGAACTGCCGGGACCAATCGAACCGGCCAGCACAGTGAAATCCTCGGCACCGATCATGACGGGACGACCATCGATACGGCCAGCACCAGCAACGATGCCATCGCTCGGCACGTCACCAACCAGAGTTCCAAGTTCACGGAATGACCCTGGATCGAGCAAGTAGTCGATACGCCCACGGGCATCGAGTTGCCCCTTCGCGTGCTTTTTCGCGAGACGCTCTTCGCCGCCCATCGCCCGAGCCGCTACCCGGCGCTGCGCGAGATCGTCGAGCGCCGGCCCCCAACCACCGGGAACCTCGGATGAATGTGAATTGTCGCTCTGACTCACGGGATCTCCAGCTGCCATTCGATCAAGGCCGGGACGGTCGCGTCAACGGCAGACAGGAAGCGTATGGCCCCAGTCGACCCCGAGACGTTGTCCGGACTCCCAGCCTGAGTCAGGCCTGAGAAATCGCCGATTGCACGGGCACGACGCGGCGCTGACAACGGCAACCACCGACTACCGTTCGCACGACACCGGGGGGTCTTATGTCAACAGATATCGACGCACTACTTGCTCAGGCGAGCCAACTCGCAAACGGACTCACCGACTTTGGAGACCCCTCGTTTCGTGAGGGTCTCGAGGTCTTTCTCGAGTCGGCATCGACCGAAGGCCAACTCACCGACATCGGGATCGCAGCGGCGGAAGGTATGGCGCTAGGAAATCTCGTCAATCGTCTCAACGTCGTCGAGTGGCACCGCACCCACCCTGATTTGGTTTCGACGCATGTGGATTCCCCGATCTTCCTCATTGGCTTGCCTCGTACAGGCACGACTGCGCTGAGCCACTTGCTTTCCGTCGACCCCGGCAATCGTTCCTTGCTCGGTTGGGAGATCAACGAATCGGTTCCACCACCCACAACCGATTCGTATCGGACCGATCCTCGCTTTGTTGCGGCCATGGAAGCTCCCGACATGCTCAGCATGATCAATCCTGAATTCAAAGCGATCCATCATGATCCGCCCGACATGCCGCTCGAATGCGCAACGGTTCTCGGCCAGCATTTTTCCAGCCTGCATTTGTCGACCACATTCAATCTTCCTTCCTATATGGACTGGGTGTGTGCAAATGACCACACGCAGGCCTACGAATGGCACAAGACGGTTCTTCAAGTTCTGCAATCGGAATGCCCTGGCCAGTGGCAATTGAAGTCACCCGTGCATCTCATTGACCCATTCGCGTTGGCAGCGGTCTATCCAGATGCGCGTTTCGTCTTGACTCACCGTGATCCAGTCAACGTCATCGCATCTGCCTGCAATCTCGTTCGCGTTCTCACTGGAACATTTACTGACGCCGACTGGACGGCGTATATCCGAGACACATGGCCCGAGATCATCGGCACACTTCTCGACAATCAAAATGCATTCCGTGATTCTCAAATCGCCGCAGGACGCGCTGATGCTTTTGTTGACCTCGCCTATTCAGACCTCGTGGCCGATCCACTTTCCACGATCGGTGCCCTTTACGAGCAACTCGGCGAGACGTTTACTCCTCAAGCAGAGCAAGCAATGCGCACCCATAGCGCAGAACATAAGAAAGACCGATTCGGGTCTCACTCCTACTCGCTAGAAGATTGGGGTCTCAATCGTGACGAACTCACCGAGCGAGTGCAGCCCTACCTCACCCGATACGCCGACTTCCTGGAGTAGCCATGTCTGATACCGAACGCCTTCTCGACGACAACGACACCATCGGTCTGGCTGCACTCGTTGCTGCAGGCGAAGTGAGCAGTCTCGAACTCGTCGATGCTTCGATCGCCCGTATTGAATCTCGTAACCCCGCCCTCAACGCTGTCGTCGCGAAGCGTTATGAACAGGCACGTTCCGAAGCAAAGAACGTGACGGCAAACTCCCCCATCGCTGGCGTTCCATTCCTCGTCAAAGACCTCAACTGCGATGTTGCCGGATTGCCCGCCACAAAAGGCAGCCGACTTTTCGCTGATGTCATCGCCACGAACGACTGCGAACTGACCAAACGCTTTAAGGCGGCGGGACTTCTGATCCTCGGCAACACCAATACCCCCGAGATGGGAAAGGCCCCCATCACTGAGTCGTTGCTCTTCGGCCCGGCACATAACCCGTGGCGACTCACCCATTCCACCGGTGGCTCATCTGGTGGTTCGGCCGCAGCCGTCATCGGCGGAATGGTCACTGCAGGACACGCCAACGATGGCGGCGGATCCATCCGAATCCCCGCGTCGGAATGCGGCTTGTACGGCCTTAAGCCGACACGAGGCCGCACGCCAACCTGGCCTGCCGCTGCATCTTTTTCGTACCCAATGGGAATTGGCCACGCAGTGACGCGCACCGTTCGCGACAGTGCCGCGATTCTCGATGCAATTTCTGGACCGCTTGCCGGCGACCCCTACCCCTCACCTCCGGTGCCTTCCGCTGGTTCGTTTCTTGCCGCTCTTGACCAGGACACTCCCAAACTTCGTATCGGCTTCAGCACCGTCTCTCCAGCGGGCAAAGACATGCATCCCGCAGCAGTGGAAGCAATCGAACGCACTGCAGCGTTGCTCGAATCTCTTGGCCACCAGGTTGAAGAAGCTGCACCCCAATGGGACGTTGCGATGCCTGCGAACTCTCTCGCAATGGTCATGGGCGCGTCCGGCGCAAAGATGGTCGAGGATCGTCTCGCTGAACTGGGACGCGAACTTCGCGATGACGACATCGAGCCCTTTACCCGCTTCCTCCACGATCGGATGCTCGCTATCGACCCGCTTCGTATCATCGAGGCTCTTCAGCAAATCGAAATTGTCAGCCGAGACATTGCGCGCTTCTACCAAACCCACGACGTGTGGCTGACTTCGACGTTGCCTGTACTCGTGCCCGAACTCGGAGTCATTAACACCTCCGACATCGATTCCGTCTTTGCACATGCTGGCCGCTTTGCTGAACTCACTGCGGTCTTCAATGTGACCGGACAACCCGCCGCGTCTATTCCCGCTGGGTTCGATCCGAATGGTCTCCCCATCGGTGTCCAGATCGTTGGTCGCCATTGCTCCGAAGAAATGCTTCTTCAACTTTCCGCGCAGATTGAAGCCGCTTCTCCCTGGCCGACAATCGCGCCGTGGCCACCAACACCTGTTTCCTAATCCGCAAGCAGAAGCCCTTCGCATCGCTGCCGTGCTAGAACCGGAGCCATGTCCGGGGGGAATGCAGATCTTCAAACAGCCGATATTGCGTTGCCCAAAATCCCCGCAACTGCATGGGCAGTTCTCGGAATCCTTAGTTTTGGGCGCGAGCTCACCGGCTATGACATCAAGAATTGGTCCGACGCCATCCTCCACTTCTTCTATTGGAGTCCTGCCACAAGCCAGATCTACACCGAGCTTCGTCGTCTGGAAGATCTTGGCCTCGTGAGCAGCCGAACTGTTGCTCGAGATGAAGTTCGAGACAAGACCATCTACGCGATCACTCCCATCGGGACTGAGGCGCTTCGAAGTTGGCAAGCAACCGTCGATGCTGAAGCTCCTGTCCTCAAACACGGAGTTCTTCTCCGAATCTGGCTCGGGCACCTCGCGGAACCGGACCGACTTCGCGAACAAATTGCAGATCACCATGCTCGACTCCTTTCGGAACTCGCTGCCGCAAAAGAATCGCAAGAACAGGCCGATGCGCAACCCGACTGGGCCTACCCAGCGCTTGTCGCGTCGTGGGCGGTCCGCCGAATCGAAAGCGAAATCGAACTCACCGACTCGATGCTGATTGATCTCGACCGACTCGCAAACAATCGCTGACTACAACGAAGGAACACCATGGCCCCAACATCTGCAGTCATTGTCACCGGCGGTGCATCCGGAATTGGACGAGCGTGTGCAGAGGCAATCGCCGCGCAAGGACGCGCCGTTGCCGTCTGGGATCTCAATACTGACGGCGCACTTGCTGCCGCTCAAGAGATCGCCAACAAACACAATGTGGCGACATTTGGACTCGGTATCGATGTCACAAAAACTTCTGAACTTGCCAGTGCCGTTGACGCGAGCCGATCTGCGGTTGGCGCACTTGGCGGGCTTGTTCATGCTGCAGGAACTGTGCGAAGCCAATCGGTCGGAGACCTTGACGATGCCGGTTGGGACTTCGTTTTAAACGTGAACCTGCGCGCATTTCCGATGCTGGTTCAAGCAATGCACTCTGATCTTGCCGCCGCCGACGGGGCTGCTGTCGTTGGCATCGCTTCGATCGAAGGCTGGATCGGAAATGCCGCTATTCCCGCCTATTGCGCGTCGAAGGCAGGGATGCTCGGAGTAGTCCGTTCAATGGCCGACAAGCTCGGACCCGAAGGCATCCGTGTAAACGCAATCTGCCCCGGATTCATCGAGACTCCGATGCTGGGCATCACTCTCGACATGCCTGGCATGCGCAACCGATTCGAAGAAAGCTCAGTGCTCAAGCGAATCGGTCAGCCGAGTGAAATTGGCGAACCGGCCGCATTCTTGCTGAGCAACAAGGCATCTTTCATCACTGGTCAGTCGATCATTGTTGATGGAGGAGTGCTCGCTACGGCGTAACAACCTCAATGGTCACATCGGGCACGCGGCAACGTCGCGACGCCAGATGACTAACCCGTCGACGACACGATCGATGTTGTAACAACGGTCGAGCCAAGTTCCGATCGGGAATGACTCAGGTCCGTACCTAGACCAATCGGTATCGGGACGCGCAGCATTAATCACCACTACTGGTGGATGCTCCTCGACATCTTCAAAGAACATGTCCCAACGCGACCGGAATGGCTCCGCGGCAATCACGCTCTCTGGGAGGGGCTGAGCACGACTCGCCCAATTGCCCGTGAGGTAACCGCCATGCAGAAAGACACCCGAAGGAAGTCGTTGTGACGCCACGTACACATCGGGCAGGGCTCCCCATACGAGGATTCGTTCGTCTGGCGTTGTTGTGCTTTGTACATAGCGGCCCAGGTCGGTGTAGTTCGTCAGATCGGGACGGTAGACAAACGCGAGTGTCAACATCACCGCAAGCAGCGCGACGGTCAGCGACATCAACACGCTCCAAACACGTCGGCTCGCCGAGACGAGCGCGCAGCCAGTGAGTACCGCAAGTGGCGGCACCAACTGCTGAAAGTAGTGGCCAAAGAACCGAAGACCGATTGGAATCACCAGCAGCGAGGCGCCAAGCCACACGAGCATCGTCAGATCAGCACGTACTTGCCGACGAACCACCGCCCAAAGGCCATAGAAAAGTGGCAGGTGAAGCACCACGAACACAGCGGTCAGAGCGACCCCAATTGCAGCGGCCCTTCCCGTTGAGATCCCTCCGTTGAGATAGTCGCCGTTATCCGACCACACCCAACGGATCATCTGTGCGCCATCGAAGAAAACGAAAAGCGGAATCGCACCGACAACTGCTCCGGCCGCCGTGGCGGCAACCGCGCGCCATTTTCCTTCAACTCGGCGAACCGCCTCGAGCAAAACCGGGATCGCGACCGCAATGTACGGCTGCTTGCAATTGGCAGCAATGACGACGGCGACGCCAGCCAACCCAAACCACAACAGCGGTGAACGGTCGGCCGAGCGTGCGACGACAACACACAGGATTGCCGCTGACGCCGGAAGTAATCCCCAAAGTTCAAAGTTTGCCGCTTGCGCATCAGCAGGGAGAAAGAGCGCGGTTCCGACAATGGAGAGAACTCCAGCGAACAGTGCAGCGCGACGCGAACCTGCAAGACGTCGAACAATCTCAGCGACGACCACACCATTAAGGAAGATGAGCAATGTGACAACGAGTCGGATGGCGCGCATGTCGACGCTTACATCTCGAATCATCGAATACAAAACCGGAACAATCGGGGGCTTCCGATCAATCACATCGATATAGAGCGTTCCGCCTTGTCGAAGCACGTCACCGGTAACCGCCAGATAGGACTCATCTCGATCGAACATTCCGTTGTAGATCAAACCTGGAGCGCGCGAAACCACTGTCACGAGTCCAAGAACGATGGTCATCCACGCGCCCCAAGACATGCGACCCCTCAAGGCAACGACCGCATCCTCGACACGACATGCGAGGGTTCGCCATCGAGAGATGTCAGGTTCGACTGAGGTGGTCACGAATGTCTCCTGCGCAGACCCCGGGGTTCGGGTCGACGACCGCCGGGATGCCCAGAGGTCACACATGATGATGGCAGACACCTAACCTCCACGGGAGTGAGCCCCGAACACGCCGGACCCGGAACCCCTACTCCCGCTTCTCTCGCCGACCGACAGGCGATTAGCGACGTGGTCTTGACCTACTGCCGGGGTATCGACCGCCTCGACCGCGACCTTGTCACCAGCTGCTTTCACGAGGACGCCACCGACACCCATGGTTCGTTCAACGGCACGATCACTGAATTCATCGACTGGGCATTCGGGCTTCTGCAGCGTTACGACTCCACCATGCATCTCGTCGCCAACCATCTTGCAACCGTGAACGGTTCAGCTGCCGTTGCGGAAACCTATGGAATCGCTTACCACCGATCCACCGACTCCGATCCTCGCCGCAACCTCACCGTCGGCTTTCGCTATCTCGACCGACTTGAACGTCGAGACGAAGGACCTTGGCGAATCGCTCGCCGCATCGCAACCACCGAATGGGTGAGCGCGCCCGGAACCGGTTCCGAATGGCCGATACCTCCTGACTCAGCAGTAGGTCAGCGGGATCGCACCGATCCGCTGTATCAATTGCTGCTCGATCTCTCACACGACCGCTAACCCACCCACACAAGGGAATCCCATGCGCGCTGTCCGATGTCCAGAAGGTACGCCCACTGTTGTCGACGTTCCCGAACCCTCGGGTGAAGGCATCGTCGTCACCGTCGCATCCGCTGGCATTTGCGGCTCCGACCTTCACCTCTTGAATTTCAGCCTTCCGGCAACGTTTGGCCACGAGTTCGCAGGAACTCTCGCCGATGGCACGCCCGTGGCGGTCGAACCTATCGATCCATGTTTTGTTTGCGAAGCGTGTGTCGATGGCAACACGCAACTTTGCGTGCGCGGTCCATCGATGGCCTTCGGCGTAGGCCGCGACGGCGGTATGGCCGAGAAGGTCATCGTGCCCGCATCATCAATCGCCCTGCTCCCCGCCGGGGTCGCTGCATCGAATGGTTGTTTGGTCGAACCACTTGCAGTTGCCGTCCATGGAATTCGGCGCGGAAACATTCGCGGCACCGACCGAGTCGCTGTCATCGGCGGAGGAACAATCGGTCAAACTGCACTTGTCGTTGCACAGCAAACCGGGGCAAAGGTCGACCTCTCCGCTCGCCATGAACGCCAAATCGAAGCCGCAACGCGCCTCGGAGCCGGATCGGTCGATGGACAGCGCTACGACATCGTGATCGAAGCCGCCGGCACAGCATCTGCACTTGCCGAAGCTGCCGATCGCTGCCGCCCTGGCGGAACGATCGTGCTCCTTGGGAGTTACTGGGATGGTTCGGTCGAGATGCCAGGTTTGGCGATCGGCATGAAAGAACTCACGATCGTCCCCGCAGTCATGTACGGCCGCGTCGGACCATCTCGCGATATCGATGTTGCCGCGACGATCCTCGCCCAACGTCCCGAGCTACCCGAGATCATCGTCACCCATCGCTTCCCGCTCGATGCAGCGGTCGAAGCGTTCGGTGTTGCAGCCGATCGTTCAGCAGGCGCCATCAAGGTCGTTCTTGAACCCTGACGTGCCCTAACCGGTATTACTTGTTGGCTTCTCGCAAGGCCGCCATCAGCTCGGTAATCGACGGATTCACAAGAATCTCGTCGCCAACCAACACACTCGGAACGGTTTCGGAGCCAATCCGACGATTGAGAAGTTCGCGCGCGTCGTCGTCTTCCCAAATGTTGCGGGTTTCAACTTCAAGACCGTGACGCTCAATCCCCGAAAAGAGGATTCGGCAGAACGGGCAATGCGGGCGCCAAAGAACTACGGGTGTAAGTGCGTCTGTCATTCTGAGCTCAATCGAACGAAAGCGGATCGCGCATGGAGCGCTTGAGTTCGGCGAAACCTGGGGTACGAGCAAGCGTTTGCACCGCGTCCCAAAGTTCGAGAGCAGCATCGCCACGAGGGATCGAGGAAATCACGGGGCCGAACAGCGACGCTTCTCGGTCTGTACCGGGAGCAAACGTGAGGATCGGCGTGCCGACATCACGACCTGTGCGTCCGAGCGATTGATCGGTTTCTTCACGAAGAAGTGCATCCCATGACTCGTCGTCGGCCGCAGCGGCAAGGGAAGCATCAAGGCCTGCAGCAGCAACGACCTCAGCGACAAGGTTTTCAGGGATTGGTTCGCCGCCGAAGACCGCAACCGAGACGCCTTCGTGATGCATTCGTTCACCGGCCGCTGTGTAAAACGCGCCAACAGCTTCATTTCCACCTGCAGCGCGAGCCGCCGCAGCGACACGAAGAAGCCGACGACCAAGTCCGTGAAGTGCGGGATAGGCCGGAGGAAACTTTGAGTAGTCGGTCTCTTCGTTGACAATTGCCAACGCGATGAACTTCCACTCGACCGTGACGCTGCGCAGTTCGCTGACCTCAACCACCCAACGACTTGTGACCCAAGCGAACGGACAAATGGGATCGAAAAAGAATTCAAGATCTGTAGATGAAGCCATGTGCATACGATACGGCCCTAGCAACTCAAAGCGCACCTGCGGGCGCTCTCGGCCCCAAAATCGCGGATTAGAACGCAGATTCGATAACGCTCACGTTGCGTCCGATCACACACGCGACATCAAAGCGAATAGACGCGGGCCGAACCTGCTGCGCATCGATCCAGCGCATTCCCAACTTTCGTAAACGCGTCTGTTTCGCGGGAGTCACCGCTTCGGCTGGAGAACCATAGGCATCGCTTGAACGCGTCTTCACTTCACAGAACACGAGCAACCGAGCACGAGTGAGAACGAGGTCAATCTCGCCCTCACGACAACGCCAATTCCGGTCGACAACCACGAAACCGTGTTCCTCGTACCACCTTGCCGCCAGGTTTTCGCCGTAAGACCCAAGAGCCCGACGACCGGCAGTCAACCGAGATGCGCCGTCACGGGAGTCGCAGCTCTTCGCGAGGCAACTCTTCAATGTTGACGTCTTTGAATGTGACAACTCGGACGTGAGAGACGAAACGATTCTGCCTGTACATGTCCCAGACCCAAGCGTCTCGAAGTTCGATTTCAACGCGTGTGCGCCCGTTTTCGTTCACAACGCTTTGATTGACCTCGTTGGCCAAATAGAAACGTCGTTCGGTTTCGACAACAAACCGGAACATTGGACAGACATCTTTGTATTCGCGATAAAGCTGCAACTCGACGTCGGACTCGTATTCTTCGAGATCCTCAGAACTCACACGCAGCTCCGCTCAACAGCGACTTTGCTTTGCCGCAACTGTAAGGGACAAGGAGCGACAAGAAAGTTTGGGCCGACAAACGCCGGCGAGATCGCGACGATCAGTCGCGCTTTTCCTTGATCTTGGCGGACTTGCCAACGCGATCGCGCAGGTAATAGAGCTTGGCTCGACGCACATCGCCACGGGTCACAACTTCGATCTTGGAAACGATCGGGGAATGAACCGGGAAGGTTCGCTCGACGCCAACGCCGAAGCTGACCTTGCGGACGGTGAATGTTTCCTGAAGACCGCCACCCTGACGACGGATGACAGCGCCCTGGAACAGCTGGACGCGCTCGCGATTGCCTTCAACAACTCGGACATGCACCTTGAGCGTGTCGCCGGGGGCGAACTTGGGCACGTCGTCACGGAGGCTTTGGGCGTCGATCAGATCGATGGCGTTCATTGGGATGTCCTGGCTGCAATGCCCGCCGGAAGGCGGGGCAAGAAACGAAATCGGGACCGGGAGCGGTTGCCCGAGGGAGTGGTCATCGTAGGCGGACCGGTCGCCCAACGGCAAAGCGCCAGAAGGCCTTCGCTCAATCGATGAAATCAGGGTCGGCCAAGAGGGCCTCCTCGGCTTCGGACAGCCCACCTCTGGCCTCGATCAGGTCGGGCCTTGAGGAACGTGTCCGGCGCAGGGCTTGGGCTCGGCGCCAACGGGCGATTCGGCCGTGATCGCCAGATCTCAGAACCTCAGGCACGGCCATCCCCCGAAACTCGGCCGGCTTGGTGAACTGCGGATACTCCAGCAGACCCTCGCTAAAGGACTCATCGCCCGCAGAGGCGGAATTGCCCATCACGCCCGGCACGAGGCGCCCTACGGCTTCTAGGACCACCATTGCGGCGACCTCACCGCCGCCGAGGACGTAGTCGCCGATTGAAAGTTCGCCGTCGCACAAATCGGTGCGGACTCGGTCGTCGACACCTTCGTAACGACCGCACAACATCGAGAATCCACCGGACTCGGCGAGTTCCTGCGCCATCGCCTGATCGAGCCGCCGACCCCCGGGCCCGAGCAAAAAGAGTGGCCGAGGCGGATCAACCGCTTCGACCGACGCATAAATGGGTTCGGGACGTAGGACCATCCCTGCTCCCCCGCCAAACGGTGAGTCGTCCACAGTGCGGTGCACGTCGGTGGTGTGCTCGCGCAGATCATGCACGCGCACATCAAGCAAACCCTTGGCCGAGGCACGACCCAGAAGGCTCTGTCCTGCGAACTCCGACACCATGTCGGGGAAGATCGTGAAGACGTCGATACGCATGGCCGTTAGTCCTCGTCAAGAAGTTCGAATAAACCGTCAGGAACTTCAACGACCAATCGATCCTCATCGTCACGACCTTCGAGAAAACGCAGTGGTACGAGAGCGCCACTGTCGAGCACAAGAAGATCGCTCGCAGGATTGTCCTGCACGGCAAGAACAGTGCCGCGTTCGGTGCCATCGGTTTCGACGACAGTTGAACCAATGAGTTCGTGAACCCAAAGAGCGTCCGGATCATTGTCGTCAAGCGGTTCTGCCGAAAGCACCAATCCCGAAATTGCTTCGGCGCCTTCACGGCCGTACACGCCCTCGAACGTCACGATCCAGCGATGCTGGTGAGGACGCGAAGCAGTGATCACAAATTCGCGTTCACCAGCGAAGAGATGCGTGCCGGGAGCGACACGATGTGTTTCGGTAGTCGTCAGCGCGACGACGACGTCGCCGCGCACTCCATGCGGTTTGTCGATGCGGCCGACCTCGAGGAGGTTCACCGAATCAGTCGAGGAACTCGACCTCGACATCGCCACCATCACGGGCGGCGGCGGCGCGCACGACGGTGCGGATCGACTGCGCAACACGACCGCGCTTGCCGATGACGCGACCCATGTCGCCAG
>CAIKHC010000370.1 GCA_903827085.1 uncultured Candidatus Nemicrothrix sp.
CGCCATCATCATGGCGGTGCTGCTCGCCACGTGGGTGAGAGCAAAGTCGAAGACGTCGAACGTGAGCGTTGCCACTCCCCTCACACCAGCCGCATCGATCCTCAGCGACAAACTCGCCACCGCCGATTCGAGCACGCTCGTTCCCGAGGCCGATCATCCTGCAGGCGCACGCGGTCTTGAGGAAGGCGGAAGCGACACCGAACCACCAATCTCCATCAAAGAAGTGTTCCGCGAAGCGTTCACCGATGGCGTGAATCTTCTCTTGATCGGTTCAATGGTTGTCGGGTTCATCAGTGGTCCCGCCGGCGGTGAAGCAATGGCACCGTTCATCAACGGTCTGTTCAAAGGACTCCTCTCCTTCTTCTTGCTCGAGATGGGTCTCCTTGTGGCGCGTCGACTTCGAGAAGTGCGCGATGTCGGGCCGTTTCTCATTGCCTTCGGCGTCATCGTGCCGTTCATCAACGCAGCACTTGCACTCACACTTGGCTGGGCGCTTCGGCTTCCCGTCGGCGACCTCACGCTTCTCGCGGTGTTAGCAGCGAGTGGTAGCTACATCGTTGTGCCGGCGGTGGTGCGCTATGCCATTCCCGAAGCGGCGCCAAGTCGCTACCTCACCCTTGCGCTCGGCATCACGTTCCCGATCAACATCACGATCGGTATCCCGCTCTACTACGCGATCGCTTCTACGCTCGGTACGTGATCAGTCGCGCACAACGGGCACGGGGCTATCAACGGTGACAGTCCCGTCGGCGCGTGCTTCGACCGTGATGAAACCATGCGGACTCGGGACCGTTGCGCGCGCCCATTCAAGATCGCCAAGGTTCGGCGCCACTCGCACTGCCGCGTAGCCCGGTTCGGCCGGCGTAATGCCGAGCACATGTTGAATGAGATCTCGCGTTGGCGTTGACGACCAACCGTGACAGCGCGTGCCGCCGGTCCAACATTCCGGCCAGGTGGTTTCGCCCGCGTCGAGAAACACTTTCCAGTCCCGGCACAAATCAGCAATGAGATCGGCACGACCGGCTCGCGCCAAACCGTCGTGCACCACAAACCGGAAGAACGGTTCGGCTTCGACCATCTGGTTTTCGACATCCCAATCCGGCTCGGGATAACCGGTGAGCATGTAGCCGTATCCGGTCGAACCGCCAGAAGGTGTAACGGGATCCATCACGAACGAATGGCGGATAAGGCGAGAGCGATCGGTGAGGACTGACGCCACGCGATCGACGCGCGACTCGGGCACAATTCCCGCCCACAGCGCTGCCGCTCCACCGTGTTGTGCGGCCGGGCGTTGTGGAACGCCGCCGAGCACATGGTCGATGTACACGCCGCGCTCTTCATCCCAGAACAGGTCGAACGCGTTGCGCACACCCTCATAACGAGTGCGGGCCCAGGCTGCCGAACCGGCGTTGCCAATCCATTCGCTCATTTCGGCAAAGTCTTCGAGCGCCTTCGCCCATACGGCATTCAGTGTCGAGGAACATCCCCGGCTGTAGAAACTGGCCCAATCGATGAGCACCCAACCGGTGACATCGCGTAACAAACCGTCATCACCAAGAAACGATTCGAACCAACGCAACGTGCGCTCGGCCACCGGCAACAACTCGGCAACGACATCGCGATCGCCGGTGTAGCGATACAAGTTCCAGACCGAATGCACCCACATGAGCGACCAGTCCGGCACAAACGTGCGATCGTCATCGGCGAAGTCCGACGCAACCG
>CAIKHC010000371.1 GCA_903827085.1 uncultured Candidatus Nemicrothrix sp.
AGCCAGATCGCGGTGCGGCTCGGGGTCGGTGACACCGACGTGTACGTAGCCGTACACCGTTGCGTCGCCGCCAGAGCGCACTTGCTCGACCGACCACGCAACATGCGAAGCGGGCAGGTAATTGAGCAGCACTCCGTCGGCGAGTTCACCCGCGAGTTTCAACATGAGTGGATTGAGCGCCGCAAGGATGATCTTTGGGCGCTTCTCGCCAAGACGCACGCCGAGGCGGAAACCCTTCACGGTGTGAAAGTCGCCGGCGAAGTCGACCTTTTCGCCACTGAGGCAGAGCCGGAGGAGTGTGAGCTCTTCGCGCATTTGAGCGAGGGGGCGATCGCCGTACTCGGCGCCATGCCAGCGACGGACAACGGCGGGGGAGGAAATGCCGATGCCGAGAAGAATGTCTTGGTCGGGATGCAGCGCCTGGAGCGTGGCCGCGCCCATGGCAGTAACGCCGGGAGTGCGGAGCTGAGTGGCGAGTACACCTGTGCCAAGGCTGAGAGTGGGTTGAGCGGCACCGACAGCGGCCAAGGTGGAGAACGCCTCGAGGCCAGTGGTTTCGGCAACCCAGAACGAGCTGTAGCCGGCATCGACAGCCCAATCGGCGGCAGTGAACCCGGCGGCGGGGCCGAGCCCGGCGAAGCTGGCGAAGGTGAGTCCCAGTGGGTGGGATGGAGCAGCGCTCATGGCCGATGACGCTAGTGCGGGCCGATGACAGTGCCGAACGGGTGACTTCTGTCAACGAAGGTGAGATCCTTCGCGTAAATCTTCGAATATGACCCACGCATTGCACACAATGGGCTCTACGATGCGTTAGTAACCGCAGTGGCAAGTGAACTACCGCAACCTTCGGAACCCTCCGAGGCAAGTGAATCTCAACCGCCGGCTACGACAGGAGAAACACATGACTGAAACCCGAGAGATGGACGCACTCACCGAGGCGCTTTCGATCATCGATCGTGCACTGGGCGAAATGCTCCACCGCGAGTTGGTTAGCACCAACGAGGTCGCCGATCTCCTGCTCGACATCCGATCATTGGTTGCCTCCGAGGCCGCTGTTCTCGTTCAGAGCTGAGCGTCACCGAGCCCCGTGCTCGGTCGACTCGCTACAAACTTGTTCTACGATGCGCGGCCTTTGGGTCGCGCATCGTCGCGTTCGGAGCGTCAGCGATCGAGGCTGGTGTGCTTGAACTCGTTGAGCGACGACCAACCGGCCAGCATTTCGACGATGTGTTCGACTGATTGACGCGCATCGGCGGCATCGACGGGAAGTTCCATGAGGCGAACGAATGCTGCGTGCTCGGCGGTCATGAAGGTGGGGACGCCCCATACGTCGAGGTCGCGGGCGGCAGCGGTGTGCTCATCGCGGATGGTGGCGAGTGGTGCGCCGGTAGCGATCTCGACGAACACTGGGTCGGGGTCGAATCCGTTCGCCTCGAAAATGCTCCGGAGGACGGCTTCGTCACGAAGTTGCGCGCCTTCGGCGTGGCGAGCCTCGAACAGCGCTCGATGCAGGAGCGGAAAGCGTTCTGGGTCGCGATCGCGCACAACAACTGCGGCCTGAAGGGCGAGGAGACCGGTGTCATCTTCGGGGTGCTCCCAGATAGGTGCTTCGCCTTCTTCGATGTGCACCTGGCCCAGAGAGAACGGCACGAATCGGACGTTCCAGTCGGCGCCATCGACGATGCCCTCGACGACATGAGCATGAACGATGCGGGCGAAGGGGCACCGGTAGTCCCATGTGATGGCGAACTCAAGAGTCATGGTGATGGCCAACCGTTTCGTTTGCTGGAAGAGGAAGGAGAGTGGCTGCGCACTTATCGGCGACGGCGGTAGAGCGGGAAGACAGCTCGGGCAATGACGCCGAGTCCGAGCCCGACGGCAAGCCCGCCAGCCACGTCAGACGCGTGATGAATGCGCACGTGGATGCGGCTCACGGCGACGAGTCCCCCGAGGCCGAAGATCGCAACCTTCGGTGGGGTCGATGATTTCTGGGCCAACAGAACCCCGGCAACCATCGCGGTGCTGGAGTGTCCGCTTGGGAAGCTCGTCGAAAGCGGAATGCGCAGGCGGTGGGGACGAGGTTCTTGAATGACCGGACGCTCACGCTTGAACTGCGTCTTGACGATGCCGTTGATGATGACGGACTCGGCGGCCAGGATCGCTGTGAGGCGCCAGGCGGCGCGGGCGTCTTCTTCGGACTTGAGGCCACGGAGAAACGCGAGAAGTACCCAGATGAGTCCGAAGTCGCCGAGTTCGGTCAGCGCATAAATGATTCGGTCGGTGGGTTCGGTGCCGCGAAAACGATCGAAGAATTCGTCGACCTTGTGGTCAAAGCGATCGACAGCGCTCAACTGATGAGGCGGTTCGTGGTCGTGGTGAGGGAGGGGGAGATCCGGGTGATCGGCTGCCAACTTTTCGACGGCGGCGTCGATGAAGTTCTCTGGTGGCAGCGATTCGGTCTCGTCGGGGCTCTTCACGGGTGTCAATGCTAGGGGAGGACCGAAGCCCCTCGTTCAGGCCTGAGTGAAACCGTTGGGACGAACGGGTCGTTCCACTCCCTCAAAGGCTTTTCGGGCGTCGTCGGGGTTTCCACCGAATTCTGGACACCACTGCTGATAGGAGCACCACGAGCAAAGTTTCGACTTCTTTGGTCGAAAGTCGTCGCGCTCGCACGCCGTTTCGATCGCTGACCAGATTGAAGTGACTTTGCGTTCGATTTGGCGAGTTGATTGTTCGGTCGGGGTTGTTTCAACGATGGTTGGTGTGCCACCGAGATAAATCAATTGCACCTTGCTGGGACGCTCGCCGTAGATCTGTTCGCAGAGGTAGGCATAAATGTGCACGCCGGTGAGGCGCGACTGTTGGTAGGCCTCGGCGGGCGCTTTGCCGGTCTTGTAGTCGCTGACGACGAGTTGACCATTTGCATCGCGTTCGAGCCGATCGATGATGCCGCGCAACGTGACGCTTGAACCGCTCTTTACGGGGAGCTGATGTTCGACATGAAGCTCGAGACCGATGGGTTCGATGGCGGTGGGATCTTCAACCTCGAAGTATTTGTGCACGAGTATGTCGGCATCGCGGAAGAAGGTCACTTGTTCGTCGGGGTTGAGCGCGAGTTCTGCCCACTCGGGATCGGTATCGAGTTCGGTTGACGCATCGGTGAGGCATGCCACCGCAGCATCGATTGTTCGATCGGCGGGATCGAGCGCAAGGAGACGCTCGAGCGCCGAGTGCACGAGTGTTCCCTTGACAGTGGCAACGGTTGGCGGCTGCGGAATTTTGTCGATTGCCGAGAAGCGAAATGCCAACGCGCAATCAGTGAAGGACGACACCTTTGACGGCGAAAGCGACGTGGGGAGTTCCAATGCCATGTTCGGCAGGCTACGCAGAGCCAGCGACAGTTGCCGCGATGAGTATCAAGCGACCGTCGAAAAAGAATTGAGAATCGACGATGCAATGGCTTTGGGGTCCTCGAGCGGCCCGAAGTGAGCAAGTTCGGGGAAGGAGGCAACGGTGCCGTAGGGCAATGCTTCGGCGATCTTTCGCCCAAAGACGGCAGGAACCGCGTTTTCAACTCCCATAGCGATGGTGACCGGGCAGGAAACCTCGTGCAATGCAGCAAAGGCGTGGTGTGACATTCCGTGGGCGTAGACCTCGGCCTCGTTTTCGGGGAGGCACTTCAACGAAACAGTGCCGTCGGCGTTTTCGGCAAAGCCATGATCGACGTACACACGCAGGACGTCAGGATGCAACGTGTTGAATGGCGGTTTCGATGCGTAATTGTCGAATGCCTCGTCGAACGAGGTGAAGGTGTCTCGACGTCGGCGAGCGCCGTTCGAAAGCGGGTTGTCGGGATTGTGTTCAGTGACAAAATCAGTCGGAACTACAACGGGCTCGAAGAGGTACAGCGCGCGAAATGTTCCTGGGCGGGCCTGTTCGGCGAGAAGGAGCGCGGCGGCGCCTTTGGAATGTCCGACGCCGAACGGCTTTTCGAGTTCGAGGGCATCGAGAACAGAGAGCACGTCGTCGGCAAATCCGTACCACTCAAGGGGCCGATCATCTGGCGCATCGGAATCGCCATGCGCACGCATATCGATCGACCACTGGTGGAAACCAGAGAGGTGCGCGGCGAGCGGTTCCCAAACACGGCCGTGGAATCCGGTTGCATGGGCAAAGAGGAGTGGGGGCCCCTCGCCACCGAGATCGTGGACCTTGAGTTCGACGCCATCGGTGGAGGGAATTCGCATGCCTCCATCCTGCCTCTACGGTGTGCCTCATGGCGCCGGATTCCTCCGATTTCTCTGCAACAGGCGATGAGCAGTGGTCCGGCGATGAAGCGCGTGATCCGATCGATACTGCAGTGCTTGAAGTGAATCGCGCGTTCTACGACGCGTTCGAAACCTCAGATTTCAATGCGATGTCTGATCTTTGGGTGCATGAGGATCATGCAGTGTGTGTTCACCCAGGATGGACGGCGCTGCGTGGTTGGGCGTCGATCGCCTCGAGCTGGGCGGCAATGTTCGATGGGCCTCAGCACATCCAGTTCATCGTGACCGATGAACATGTCTCGGTGAACGGTGATGTCGCATGGGTGTCATGCGACGAAAACCTCTTAACCTTCGGCGCGAGCGCGACAGTGAACGCGCTCAATGTCTTTGAACGGGCGCACGACGGCCAATGGCGAATGGTGGCCCACCACGGTGCGCCGGTGATGATCGCGTCAGACGAAGAATTCGACGACGAACTCGACAACTAGGAACGCCAAGCGCTCAGGCGTTGCCCTTGAGGGTGTGGAGAATCTTCGAGAGTTCGCCGTTGTTGTCATCGGGAACGATGTAACCGTCTTCGTTGCGAATGGTGTCCCAGTTTGCGGCGATGTCTTCGGCCGTGAGGTTCGGGTTGAAATAGCCCGGGGTGAGGCCGATGAAGAAGCGGGAGATGACGCCGCCGGCGGCGGAGTAGACCTCGCCGCTTACGTCGCAAGCCGATGACGAGAGATAGGCGACCAGTGGGCTTACAAGTGCTGGGTCCATTGCGTCCATGAGACCGTCGAACAAACCCTCGGTCATGCGGGTTGCAGCAACCGGAGCGACGGCATTGGCCTTCACATTGAACTTGCGACCTTCGATGGCGAGTACGCGCGTGAGTCCAACGAGACCCATCTTGGCGGCGCCGTAGTTGGCCTGACCGAAGTTGCCGAGAATGCCTGAGTTCGACGAGGTCGAGACGATTCGGCCGTAGCCCTTTTCGCGCATGATTTGGTACGCCGGCTGTGTGACATAAAACGCGCCGAGTAGGTGCACCTGGATGACTGACTCGATCATTTGCTGATCGAGATTGTGAAAGGACTTGTCGCGCAGGATGCCTGCGTTATTCACAACGATGTCGACAGTGCCGAACGCGTCGACTGCAGTCTTGACGATGGCCTTGCCGCCGTCGGGAGTTGCGACCGAGTTGGCATCGGCGACAGCCTCGCCACCAAGGTCAAGAATTTCCTGCACGACTGACTGCGCCGGGCCGACCCCGCCACCGTCGCCGCTTACCGAGCCGCCGAGATCGTTGACGACAATGCGGGCACCGCGCCGAGCAAGTTCAAGTGCATGCTGGCGACCAAGGCCACCGCCGGCGCCGGTGATGATCGCTACCTGGCCGTCGAAACCGATGTCAGTCATTGAGTCCATCCTCTCCGCGGCATGTGCGCGGACTGTGTTGTTCGAACGGAGGGATCGTACTCAGGGCAACTGGCAGGGGACCACATTGGCTCGGGTCCTCCTCCTTCAGGGGTGGGCGAAGCCCGCAGTCGTCGCAGCGGCCGGTAGTTCGGTAGCGTGGCCTCCATGGCCCCGAAGATCAGCACCGAAAAGATGTTCCGCCGTCGACAGAAGATCGCCGCTGCCGTCGAACTACCTGGCGTTCCGGTCGGCACCTTCGGCAAGGTGTGGTTCGTTTCGGGCGTTACCTGGATCCGCTACCACGTGGCGTTCGACAACGGCGTGGAAATCGCCAATGTCGATGGCGCGCAGATCATCGACCGCAAGGTATGGCTCGCTGAGCAATCTGTTCGTGACCAAGAAGCGCTCGAGATCGAACGGGCCGCGGCTCGTGAAGTAGCACGTGCTGAGGCCCTGGCCAATCTTGCAACTGGTCCTGCTTCGCACTGATCACATTCCAACGTCGCACAGCGGCACTGAAGGAGCGTCACCATGAAGTTCGGTATGCAGATCGACTACGCGGGTGGCTTTGCTGAATCCGCCGCAAAGGTCGCCGAGTTCGAAAAGGCCGGACTCGATATCGCGTGGGTTGCCGAGGCCTATGGCTTCGATGCTCCGACCTTCATGGGTTATCTGGCCGCCAAAACCGAATCGATCACGATCGGTGCGGGAATTCTTCCGATTTACACGCGCACGCCAACACTTATGGCGATGAC
>CAIKHC010000372.1 GCA_903827085.1 uncultured Candidatus Nemicrothrix sp.
CGCCGCCATCGAGCGGGCGCTGCCCGGTGTAGGCGCCAGTTGTGCGCGGATCCTCCGCGATGATGCGCTGTACGTCGGGATCGTGACCCATCACGGTGTCGACCGCGCCGGGATGAATGGTGTTGACACGAATGTCGTACTGACCAACTTCAAGCGTGAGTGATCGCATGAGCCCGACGAGACCATGCTTCGTTGCGGCGTAGTGGCCGAGGTAGGAATAGCCACGAAGGCCGGCAGCGGAACTAATGAACGTGATCGCGCCGCCGTTGCCGGCTTCGATCATTGCGGGAAGGCCCGCCTTCACTGTTCGCCAAACGCCGGTGAGATTCACGTCGAGCACGATCGCCCAATGTTCCTCGGGAACTTCCCACGTGAGGTGGTAGCTCGCGACACCCGCATTGGCGACGATGACATCGAGTCGACCGAATCGATCGATGCCTTCGGCTACTGCAGCGTCGAGCGCGGCTTGGTTCCGAACGTCGGCCACATGGGCGACGATGCCTCGGCCTTCCTGTTCAACGAGCCGTGCGGTTTCACGCAGGTCTTCCTCAGTGGCGGGCTCGTAGGAGACATCGGGAAGGATTGGTGCGCAGGCGTCGACGGCGATGATGTTGGCGCCCTCGGCGGCGAACCGGCGAGCATGGGCTCGGCCCTGACCGCGGGCCGCGCCGGTAATCAGCACGACCTTGTCCTCGAAGCGTCCTTCGTTCCTGCTCACGGATCCCCCTCAGCGAAAGTGTCCCTCTTTCCTACTACCTAAAAGGCACTCAGGGCTGAAGCGCTCTAGCGTTCGGCGATGGCAATTGAGATTGCAGATCAACTTTCTGACTTCACCCGTGGATCATTCACTCACGAGGGCGAGACCCACGAGGTCTTCCGCAGCGGCACTGGTCCTGCCGTCATCGTCATGGCGGAGATTCCTGGCATCACGCCCAAGGTGGCGCAGTTCGCTCGACGGGTTCGTGAACTCGGATGCACGGTGTATCTGCCGGTGTTGTTCGGAACGCCCGGCCGAGCACCGAGCGGCGGCTACATCGTCAAGTCGTTGGCGAAAGGGTGTGTGTCGAAAGAGTTCGCCGCGTTCGCTACCGGAAAGACCGAACCGCTTTCGATCTGGTTGCGCGCGCTAGCTCGTCACGCACATGTCGAATGCGGGGGCCCCGGAGTCGGAGCGATCGGTATGTGTTTGACCGGTGGCTTTGCGTTAGGAATGACGGTGGATCCGTCGGTGATTGCACCTGTACTCAGTCAGCCATCGTTGCCATTGCCGGTCTCGAAAAAAGCCAAGGCCAGTATCCATTTGTCGCCCGAAGACCTGCGCGTCGTGAAAGAGCGCGTTGCTAATGACGACATCTGTGTTCTGGGCATGCGGTTCACGAATGACCGCGCAGTGCCGGCCGAACGATTCGCAACGTTGCGTCGAGAGCTCGGCGATGGATTCATTGGCATTGAGATCGATTCCTCTGAAGGTAACGAGTGGGGAAACCCCCAGAACTCGCATTCAGTCGTGACCGAACATCTGGTTGATGAGCCTGGCCACCCGACTCGGGCTGCACTTGATCAGGTGCTGGAGTTCTTCCGGGAGCGCCTTCTTCCCTCGGCCTGAGCCGACTCAGAGCGTCACAAGGCGCCGGTAGGGTGACCGCACCATGACTTCCCTTTTCGACGACGGCCCGTCGCGCCCGAACTCCGACCTCCTCGAGGGCCTCAATCCCGTCCAGCACGAGGCCGTCATTCACTCCGAAGGCCCGCTGCTCATCATTGCCGGGGCCGGTTCGGGCAAGACCCGTGTGCTCACCCAGCGCATCGCGCATCTCATCCGCGATCTTGGGGTGTCACCGTTCGAAATCCTGGCTATCACCTTCACGAATAAGGCCGCTGGCGAGATGAAAGAGCGCGTCGCCGCCCTCGTTGGTCCGGTAGCCGAGAAGATGTGGGTCTCTACGTTCCACTCCGCCTGCGTTCGTATCCTGCGCCGCGATGGCAGCCGACTCGGGTTTCCATCGTCATTCACGATCTACGACCAATCCGATGCCGAACGCCTCACGGGCTATTGCATCCGCGACCTCGGCCTCGATCCCAAGAAGTTCCCCTCACGCTCGGTACACGGTTCGATTTCCGCGGCCAAG
>CAIKHC010000373.1 GCA_903827085.1 uncultured Candidatus Nemicrothrix sp.
CTCTTGCCGGTACCAGCAGGACCAACACCAAATGTGACGATGTTCTTGCGAATGGCATCGATGTAGCGCTTCTGTCCGCTGGTCTTGGGACGCACCATTCGTCCACGAGCACTGCGCAACACATCGGTGGTGAGCACTTCGCTCGGACGCTCGTCGGCCTTCACCATTTCAATACTGCGGCGAACCGACACGGGCTCGAGAACCTGACCCTGCTGAAGAAGAACGACAAGTTCCTCAAACAACTTGCCAACCGTTCCGGCTTGATCGCCCGACACCGTGATCTCGTTGCCGCGCACGTGAACGTCGGCCTCGGGAAAGGCATCTTCGATAAGCAGAAGCAACTCGTCGCGCTGACCGAGAAGACCGGTCATCAGGTGGTTGCCGGGAACATGGACGTTGACGGTTGTGCTGGGCATCTGGCCCGTAATCCTAGAAGGGCCGGACGGCTCATCCCCCACGGAGCCGCGACGACTGCTTGAGCCTCGTTGATGGGCCATTCGGCTCATTCGCCTAACCCTCGCCTATTCGCTTCCGATAAGAGAGGAAACTAAGGAAAGGCGCCACCGTGATCCCTTCATCACACGTATTCAATTCGGTCGTCAGGGAACTCCTGGATGAACCCTTCACAGCATCAAGGCCGTTCAGTGCAATAGCGGGAGACCTCGAACTAGTTCTCGAATTGGGTCCACTCATCTGGGCCTGCTGGACCGAAGCGCCCTATATCAATTCATGTGATCCGGACTAGAGGGCGATCCGAGGTTCGCTCTGTCCAAGGAACTCGCCGTAAGTTCATCCCCAATGTCTGGGGAGCATGAGTTCACATCTGAGGAGGAATTCCGCGGCGAAGCCGAGGAAGCTCTCGTTGATGGCGACCGAGCACTCGATGCCCAAGAGATCAGCGCGGTTCGGGCCGTCCTTCGAAATCGCGACTTCCGCACGATGTGGCTCAGCAGTCTGGGTTCCACCATCGGAACCTGGATGCAGAACGTCATTCTTGCGGCGTTCGTCTACACCGTTACGAAGAGCGCGTGGTTGGTCAGCCTTGTCGGCTTCTGCAACCTCGTACCCCAACTTCTCTTTGCGACCTTCGGCGGAATCATCGCCGACATGTTCAACCGCAAGAAACTCATCTTCTGGTTATCGCTTGAACAGATGATCGGTTCACTCGCGATCGCGTGGATCGTGCGCACCACCGACTTCTCCGAGGTTGCGCTTCTACTCGCGGTCTTCGCAGTTGGAACTGGCGCTGCGCTTCAAGGCCCGGTGTTTCTTGCCGTAACACCGTCACTCGTTCCACGCGAACAACTTGCGGGCGCGATTTCGCTGAACTCCGTCAGCATGAACGTCTCCCGCGTCGTTGGCCCTGCAATTGGTGCAGTCCTCTACGTATGGATCGGCGCATCGTGGGTATTCGTCTTCAATGCGGCGACGTACGTGATCATCATGGTCGGCGTCACCTACGTGAAGGTCCCGACGTTTGAACGCAAAGTTGGCGAAAGCAAACTTGATCGGCTTGTCGGCGGCTTCCGTTATGTGCGCCAAGACCCAGTGGTCTTCCGCGCGGTTCTCACGGTTTTCATGTTCTCGATGTTTTGCATGCCGTTCGTCGTCCTCTACCCGGCAATCGCATCTGTCGATTGGAGCGTCTCAACGAAGTCGACGCTGTACGGACTGCTCTACGCCACCTTCGGACTGGGTGCAGTTATCGGAGCGCTGTCAGTGGGCACCGTTCTTGCTGGCTACAAAATCGAACACGTGCTTCGAGTCTCGTTCGTCCTCTTCGGCATTTCGCTCGCTGCGTACATCACGATCAGGGGACCAGCACCTGCCTTCCCCATCGGCTTCCTGCTTGGCTTCTTTTATTTTGTTCTTGTCACATCGCTCTCGACCATCTTCCAATCGCGACTCAATCACTCCATTCGCGGTCGGGTTAGTGCGGTGTGGATGATGTGTTTCGGCGGAACTGTTCCGGTTGCCGGACTGCTCGCCGGTTGGCTCGTGAGTTACTCGAGCGTCAATACCGTCGTCTACTTCGGCGCCGCGTTCGCACTATTCCTCGCGTGGTTCGCTGACC
>CAIKHC010000374.1 GCA_903827085.1 uncultured Candidatus Nemicrothrix sp.
CGGTCATGAACGGAGCGTTGTAGTCGCGTCGAACCTGACGAAAGCGCTCATCGCGCTCATCGGCACGAAGTAACAGCACCCGCAGGACCGCAGCGTTCTCATCCCAAAAGTCGGTGTAATCAGACACTGCTTGGCGAGCAAGGTCGAGGCCCAGAGGCCCCGACCAATCGCTTTCGAACTGCATCTGAATGGGCGCAACCTTCTCTGGCAACTCAAGCGCCAACGCGAAGATCGCATCTTCAACATCGGCGAAGTACTGATAGAAGGTCGCCGGCGAGGTTCCGACTTCACGAGCAACGTCCATTGCCTTGACGTCGAGCGCGCCCTGATCGCGCAGCAGCGCGGCAGTTGCTTCGAGGATGCGGCGGCGCGTTTGCAGCGCCCGCTCCCCAATTACTCGACCGTCAGTAGCGGTGGTGTCGCTCATGCGCGTCGACTGCCGATCAGGTTCCGTGAACCGGGAACGGTGCAGGGGCAGCCTTCACAAGATCGTCAACAACCGAACCGATCTCGGCGGGATCCCACTTGGCGCCCTTGTCGAACTCGGCGCCGATCTGCCAACCATCAGCAAGGCTGATGAGGCCACCGGCACACTCAAAGATGCGACCAGACACGTTGCAATCGCCGCTGCCAAGCCACACCACAAGCGGGCTGATGTTGGCCGGGTCCATGGCGTCGAAACCGGTATCGGGCTTGGCCATCATTTCGGCAAAGGCCTCTTCAGTCATACGACTACGCGCCGAAGGTGCAATCGAGTTGGCATTCACACCGATGCGCCCGAGTTCGGCAGCGATATTGATCGTGAACGTTGCGATACCGGCCTTGGCCGCTGAGTAGTTGGTCTGAGCAATGGAGCCGTGAAGGCCTGCACCTGACGACGTGGTCACAACGCGACCCTCACGAGGACGGCCAGCCTTTGATTCAGCACGCCAGTAGTCGACGGCGTGCTTGACCGGGCAGAACGTGCCACGAAGATGCACACGAATGACTGCGTCCCACTCGTCGACGCTCATGTTGACGAACATGCGATCGCGCACGATGCCTGCATTGGTCACAACGGTGTCGAGACCACCGAACGTGTCGATGGCGCTCTGCACAAGACGACCAGCACCGTCCCAATCGGCAATGTCATCGCCATTTGTGATGGCCTCGCCACCATTGGCGCG
Source organism: uncultured Candidatus Nemicrothrix sp. (assembly GCA_903827085.1). Classification (GTDB taxonomy): domain Bacteria; phylum Actinomycetota; class Acidimicrobiia; order Acidimicrobiales; family Acidimicrobilacustridaceae; genus Acidimicrobilacustris; species Acidimicrobilacustris europaeus. The sequence goes on from CAIKHC010000374.1 coordinate 1,167, forward strand.
AATGAGATCGACAACTTCCTGGGCTGGGCTCATGTCGTTGCCCTCGCCTTGCAGCGATGCACCGACATCGTTCACCACAACCTTGGCGCCTTCAGCGGCGAATGCGAGTGCGTGTTCACGGCCAAGGCCACGACCAGCACCGGTGATGATGACGACACGTCCGTCACAAATACCCATTACCTAATTCTCCTTCTGAGTTTGGAAATACATCATCGTTCCCACGCCTTTTCGGCTTCGGCTGCGGCAGGGGCTAGCGCTCGTTTATCAATCTTCGACATTGCCGTAAGAGGCAGCTCGTTCAGCAACACCAGCGCGTCGGGGGCTTTGTACGAGGCCAGCCGCTCGTTGCACCAGGCCCGCAGTTGTTCAAGTGTGGGCGGGTTCGCCGCATCGGCCGGAACCACAAAGGCCACGCCGATTTCGCCAAGAACGGGTGCGGCCGATCCCGTAACCGCAACACGGTCAACGAGCTCGTGCTGACCAAGGTGGTTCTCCACCTCGATCGGGTAGACGTTGTAGCCGCCACGGATGTACATCTCGGTGCTGCGCCCCGCCAAGTGAAGATCGCCACGAGCGTCAAGGAATCCAAGATCGCCAGTGAGCAACCAACCGTCGGCATCGATCGCATCAGCAGTGAGTTCAGGTTCTTGCCAGTACCCGCGCATCATTGCCCGGCTGCGAAGACACACCGTTCCGACTTCGGTCTCGCCCGAATCAGTTTGTTCAACGACTCGACCGCGACCATCCTCGAGACGCAGTTCCATTTCCACGCCGGCACCAGGTGTTCCAACGGTGTTGCAAATGACAACGTCAGGATCGTCGAGCGAGGTGCCGGTCGAAACGCACGCTTCAGTGCTCGTGTAACGAACAACCACCGGAGAATTGAATTGA
>CAIKHC010000375.1 GCA_903827085.1 uncultured Candidatus Nemicrothrix sp.
CGACTCGGGTTTCCATCGTCATTCACGATCTACGACCAATCCGATGCCGAACGCCTCACGGGCTATTGCATCCGCGACCTCGGCCTCGATCCCAAGAAGTTCCCCTCACGCTCGGTACACGGTTCGATTTCCGCGGCCAAGAACGAAGGTCTCGACCCCGCAAGTTTCGCTGCTCGGGCTGGGTCCATTTTTGATCGCAAGATCGCCGAGGTGTTCGTGGACTATCAAGCCCGCCTTCTCAAAGCCGGCGCAATGGACTTCGACGACTTACTTGTCAACACCGTCAAGTTGTTCCGCGAACATCCCGATGTTCTCGAGACCTATCAGCGCCGTTTCGGCCACATCCTGGTTGACGAATATCAAGACACCAATCATGTGCAGAACGAAATGGTGCTCATGCTTGGCGCGCAGCATCACAACGTGTGTGTGGTGGGCGATGGCGATCAGTGTCTTGTCCCTGGCACGCAGATTTCCACTGAGCGCGGATTGGTTCCGGTGGAAAATGTGCGGGTCGGCGACGTTCTGACCGGCTCAGATGGCCGTGAGGGCGCAGCTCGCGGATCGGTTGCTGCAGTGTGGCCAGGCGAATACGACGGCCCCGTGGTTACGGTTTCGGCCAGTGGTTTCGAACTCACTGGCACGCCGCATCACATTGTTCCGGCGCGCATGGACGCCGAACCGGGAAAGTGGTTCGTCTATTTGATGTTCCGATCGGACCGAGGCTGGCGAGTCGGTCAAACCAAATCGATTCGCACCGACAGCCGTGGCTATCGCCAGTTGGGTTACCGCGTTCGGGCCGTCCAGGAGCACGCAGATTCGCTGTGGGTACTTCGAGTCTGTGGCACCCAAGCAGAAGCCTCCTACTGGGAGGAGTATTTCTCGGTTGCCTACGGCCTCCCCACGACCTGTTTTCATGCTCAAGGGCGCGACCTCGCAATGGACGACGAATGGATTCGCCGTCTCTACGACTCAGTCGACACGTTTACCAATGCCAAAGAACTTCTGGCCGAAGAGTTACTCCATCCAGAGTTTCCGCATCATCAGCCTCAGGCAGGTAGTCGACGTGCGATCGTGACCCTGTCGATGTTCGCCGACGCGCGCGGCAAGGTGTCGTACCACCGAGTCCAGTGGTCTTCGAGCTGTCCCGTCACTGCAGATCGGCTTGAAAAAGCCGGATTCAACATTCGCCAAGGCAGCAAGCCGGGAACGTTCCGGTTTGAAACATCGCGTCGCGACTATCTCGAGGCTGTCGAGCTCGCCCGGAAGGTTTCCGATGTGGGGGGCCTTGAAATTCGTCGTCGCATGGTCGTAGCCGGAACGACGTATGACTACATGCCGCTCTCACATCTTCGTGAGGGAGCAAAGGTTCTTGTTCACAAGGACGACGCGTTCATTGAAGTTCCAGTTGAAAAGATTGAAACGAGTCTTTACTCCGGACCTGTCTATGACTTCACCGTCGAACCCACCCATTCCTACGTAGCCAACGGGGTGTTGGTTCATAACAGCGTCTACGGGTGGCGCGGCGCCGATATCACCAACATTCTCGACTTCGAAAATGCGTTCCCCGACACCACGGTGTTATTGCTTGAACAGAACTATCGCTCAACGCAAACAATTCTCGATGCAGCAAATGCGGTAATCGACAACAACATGTCGCGCCGCCCCAAAGAACTCTGGACCGAAGCTGGTTCAGGCGATGCAATCATCCGCTATCACGCCGACGACGAAGCCGATGAAGCGCAATGGGTTGCGAATCAAATCAACCACTTGCACGACAGTGGGCATCGGTGGGGCGATTGCGCGATTCTGTACCGCACCAACGCGCAAAGCCGTCTTGTCGAGGAATACCTCATGCGCGTCGGCATTCAGTACAAAGTTATTGGCGGCACACGCTTTTACGACCGTCGTGAAGTTAAGGATGCGCTGGCCTATTTGAAGGTCGCAGTGAATCCTTCCGACGAAGTCAGCGTCAAGCGCGTGCTTAACGTTCCAAAACGCGGCATTGGCGAATCATCGGTTGGTCGCCTCGATGTTTACGCACGCAGCCATGACCTCACGTTCTTCGATGTTCTGCGCGAGGCCGCCGCCGCTGGGGTTACCGGCAAAGCGCTTAAGGGCATCGAGCAATTCCTCAAACTCATGGACGAACTCATGTTGTTTGTCGACAGTGGTCCGGCTTCAGTTATCGAAGCCGCGTTGCAACGTTCTGGCTATGTCGAAGAGCTCGAAACCGAACACACCGTCGAGTCCGAAGGCCGCATCGAAAACCTTGCCGAACTTGTTGGTGCCGCGCGCGACTTTGGTTCGGTCGACGAATTCCTCGAACAGGTGAGTCTTGTTGCCGACACGGATTCGCTCGATGACGACGATTCTGCTGTTGTGCTCATGACACTTCACTCGGCCAAAGGCCTTGAGTTCCCATGCGTATTCATGATTGGTCTCGAAGACGGCATCTTCCCGCATATGCGCACACTCGCCGAACCCGATCAGCTCGAAGAAGAACGACGCCTTGCCTATGTCGGCATCACGCGCGCACGTGAGCGTCTCTATCTCAGTCATGCGTGGGCGCGCACCATGTTTGGAAGCACCCAGTACAACCCGCCCAGTCGTTTCCTCGACGAAATCCCCGCGCAACTTGTCGAGTCAGTGCAAGGGAACCGACGTCCATCTCGCAGCTCGGGCGGTAGTGGCTCGGGTAACTCTTGGGGAAGCAATCGCGGTTCCGATGGTGGCATGTGGGGTGGTGGCGGTCGCTCTCGCAGTGACGACGACGATTGGTCAGGTGCGGTCATCGGTGGGGGAGGACGCTCGCATCGGGATGAAGTCGTCGAGGCATCTCTCAAGCCCACACCACCGACGCCCAGTGGGGCCGATGCCATTGGCCTCAAGGCGGGGGACGATGTCCGGCACGGCAAATTCGGAGAGGGCGTGATCCTCGCGATCGAAGGCATTGGTGACAAAGCCGAGGCTGTGGTGCGATTCCCGGGGTTCGGCGAGAAGCGATTGCTGCTGGCCTGGGCCCCGCTGGAGAAATGCTGAGAAAATGTTTCTGACGACTTGTCAGATCCGTTAGGTTGCCCTAACATCTTCTCTGTAAGGCATACCTAACACTCGACCCCAACGAGGTCCGACATGTTCTCCAACTTCCTTATCGGTTTGCGCGAAGGCCTTGAAGCCTCACTCATCGTGGGCATCCTCGTCGCCTATCTCGTCAAGACGAAGCGCACAGAACATCTGCGCTTTGTGTGGATCGGGGTCGGCATCGCAGTAGCAGTCAGTCTCGGTTTTGTTGCCATTCTTCAGCTCACCTCGAACTCACTCAGTCACGAAGCTGAGGAAGCCTTTGCTGGGCTTATGTCGATCCTCACCGTGGTGTTCCTCACCTGGATGATCTTCTGGATGCGCAAGACCGCGCATCGCATCAAGGGTGACCTGCACGAAAAGATGGACTCGGCGGTCGACGTTGGTGGCGTCGCTCTCGCAGCTCTTGCTGCGGTTGCGGTCGGTCGTGAAGGACTTGAAACCGCGCTGTTCCTCTGGACGAATGATCAAGCAGCTTCGGGCGCTGGACACCCCGCCATCGGAGGACTGCTCGGAATCCTCGTCGCTGTTGGTCTCGGCTATCTCATCTACAAGCGTGCCGTGAACTTCAACCTTTCGACCTTCTTCAAGATCACTGGTGTCTTACTCATCGTCGTCGCTGCAGGTGTTCTCACCTACGCGGTCCACGAATTTCAGGAACTCGGTTGGTTGCCTGGCGATGCGTCGAAGGCATTCAACATCTCCTCGTGGTACGACGAATCTGCCTGGTACGGCTCGCTGCTTCGTGGGTTGGTCAACTTCCGAGCAGAGATGTCAGTGCTCCAGGTTGTCGCCTGGTTCGCCTATCTGGTGCCCACGATGATTCTGTTCTTCTTGCCGGGTTCATCAGTCAGCAAGGCCCCGTCAAAGCCAGTCGAAGAGACGGTTTCGGCCTGACCCCGTTGTGCTGGCGACAGCAGATGCGTTAGCCCTGCGTTGTTGACGTAGAGCTATCGCCTCTGAGGTCGACAATGACTTTGCCCTTATCGGTAATCGTTACCGGGTAGGACAACAAGCCAGTTCCGTCGGCGGCGATCGTCGCGCCGTCGCACGGGTCGCGGAAGTTTGAAAGCGCCGGTTGCCACGAAAGTGTGCAGTCACGCGCTTGGCCTGGTCGGCGCGCATCGAACGCGTACCAACCGGTTGTGACGTCATCGCCAATGTGTTGCAGGTAGATATCGCGATTGCCGCTTGAGACGTCAGAGAACAACAGCGGACCGCCGTCAGAAATGTTTTGTGCGCGAGCTGCGGCTGAACCGGCGTCGTAGGTGTCGGACCCGAGCTTCACTTCAACCTTGCCGGACTCGGTGAGTGAAGGGATGGCCACAACGAAAAGCAGCAGCACGAGGGCGATACCAACGGCGACGCCGGCAACGGCCAGAACAACTGATCGAGAAGTGCGTTTGCGGCTTTCCTGCACGGGCATCCCGTCAGTATCCCCGGCCCGAGATTGGAGCGAAAGTCGGACAGCCCCCTCTCTCAGATCACCCGGGTGAGTGAGTTAGGTGCGGGCCCTTCGGACTGACTACCTTCTCCGGCGTGGATCTACTCGAATATCAAGGCAAACAGTTCTTCGCCCA
>CAIKHC010000376.1 GCA_903827085.1 uncultured Candidatus Nemicrothrix sp.
TCGAGCTCCGAGAGCTCTGGCCGTCCGACCTCCGGCGGGAAGCCGTCACGTGGTGCAAGCAGCGGTTCGGGCTCCAGTTCTTCCCGATCTTCGGGTGGATCTTCTTCAGGTGGATCATCTTCGGGTCGAACGAGTTCAGGCCCGCGTTCGGGTCCGTCGGCTCGGTCTGGCGCTCCGTCGCGATCGGGCTCGGGCTCAAGCCCTCGGTCGAGTTCTTCGGACCGAACCGGTTCCGGCCGCCCGAGTCGGCCTTCAGGTAGTTCTGATCGACCTCGTTCTGGAAGTGCTCCGAGCCCTCGGGCTCGCAGCGGTGGCGATGACCGCGCCACACGCCGCTCAACGAGCGAAGACGGCTGGGCCGATGGTCCGGCACTTGAAACACCGCGCTCATGGGGCGGCGTCGCTCGTCGGGGTGCAGGTGCCGCAACTGGTCGTCGAGTCGTAGGCGCGTCTCGCGCCTGGAGAGACGCAGTCGAGGCAGCCACCCCTCAGCGTCGACCCGACTCAGCGCGCCGGGCGGCTCCAGGCACGATTCCCGACGAAGCCACCGATGCCGAACGTCGTGCAGCAAACGACGCTCGCACGTCAGAGGATGAAGCGATCATCACCGAAGTGCGCGATGACGCCGCACCTGCAGTTTCACGCAGCAGGTCACGCAGTAGTTCACCTCGCCGTGATCCTGCTCCGATTGATTTGGCCGGCGAGGTTCGCGAGCAACTTTCTCGCGCCGTCGGATCCGCCCGCACTGAGCGCGTGGAAAAGCGCTTAGCGGAAGCGGCAGAGCACTTTGAATCAGAACGATACGGCGATGCCGCACGCATCCTGAAAAAGTCTGTCGATGAAGCCCCAACCGTTGCCGCAGTGCACGAGCTTTATGGACTCACGCTCTATCGCCAGGAGAAGTGGAAGCCGGCAGCGCGTGAACTCGAAGCATTTCGTCTGTTGAGTAACTCCACTGATCAGCATCCGGTGCTCGCTGATTGCTATCGCGCAATGCGTCAGTGGGCACAAGTTGGCGAACTTTGGGACGAGCTACGTGCTGCGTCTCCGAGCGCAGAGTTGGTGACAGAGGGCCGCATCGTCATGGCCGGTTCGTTGGCCGACCGAGATGATCTCGCTGGTGCGATTGCGCTTCTCGAACAGAGTTTCAATTTTCCCAAACGCCCGATGCCGCATCATCTGCGACGTGCCTATGTGCTGGCCGATCTCTACGAGCGTTCCGGAGATCTTCCAAAGGCCCGCACGATGTTTGGTCGAATCGAGAACATCGATCCCGATTTTGCCGATGTCCGGCTTCGGGTTCGCGCACTTCGCTGATCTGTCTCACCCCTGTTCTACGTTGAGCATCACTTCCCCCAGTGACCGTCGGTCGGCGCTCGTCCGATCACAATTCTGGGAGGCCTCATGGCCGTAACAACACAACGAAGCACAACAACACGCCGTGGCACCGCTTCAACTCAGGGCACCGCTTCAACACCTCGCACCGCCTCTGCCGCATTGAATACGTCGCATGGCAGCACCGACCTCGTGCCGGCCGGCTCGAACCTTGTCGTTCTCCGAGGCATCATTCGCCGAGACCCAGAGTTCCGCGTGCTTGCTTCTGGCGATGAACTCATGTCGCTTGATCTCACCGTGCGTTCGGAGGAAGGTCCGGCCGAGTCGGTGCCGGTGGTGTGGCCCAACCCGGCCGCGGCTGCGGTCAAGTTCGTCGAGGGCGACGACGTCGTCGTTGTGGGCCGGATCCGCCGCCGGTTCTTTCGTGCTGGCGGGTCCACCGCAACTCGCACCGAGGTGCATGCCGACAAAATACTCAGCGCCCGATCTGGGGTGCGGATTCGGACCGCACTCGAGCCACGCGTCGAAGACCTCAATCTCTAGGGCGCTGTCTCTCAGGCACCGTCTCTCAGGCACGGTCACGGCATGTTCGACACGATCATCTGGCCGGTCTGGCTGGCCTAGGCTCGCTCCCGAACAACGGATCGATGTGCGCCTGCACATCTCACTGGTCTGGTGGGCACGGGCGCATCAGATGATCGAGGAGAGGCATGACCGACATCAAAGGACTACTCGGCGACGA
>CAIKHC010000377.1 GCA_903827085.1 uncultured Candidatus Nemicrothrix sp.
GCCAAATTCGAAGGCGAAAACAAACTTCTTGAAGCGCAGCGTCTGCGTATGCGCACCCAATACGACCTCGAGATGATGGCGGAACTCGGATTCTGCAACGGCATCGAGAACTACTCGTCTCACATCGATGGCCGTGAACCTGGTGAGGCGCCGTACACGCTTCTCGACTATTTCCCCGACGACTTCCTCGTCGTCATGGACGAAAGCCATCAGGCAGTTCCGCAGGTGCGCGGCCAGTACGCCGGCGACCGTTCTCGCAAGCAGACCCTGATCGAGCACGGATTCCGCCTTCCATCAGCAGCAGACAACCGCCCACTGACCTTTGACGAGGTCATGGGTCGCATTGGTCAGGTCGTATTCCTTTCCGCAACGCCGGGGCCATTCGAACTCGAAAACTCTTCAGCCATCGTTGAGCAAGTTGTTCGTCCCACCGGCCTGGTCGACCCCGAGATCGTGGTCAAGCCCACGAAGGGTCAGATCGACGACCTCATCGAACAAATCAACAAGCGCGTCACCAATGGCGACCGCGTGCTGGTCACGACACTTACCAAGAAGATGTCAGAGGATCTCACTGACTATTTGCTCGAACTTGGTGTCAAAGTTCGCTATCTCCACAGCGAGGTCGACACCATTGAGCGCATCGAAATTCTTCGTGACCTTCGCCTTGGCGAGTTCGATGTGTTGATCGGCATCAACCTGCTTCGCGAAGGTCTCGATCTTCCCGAAGTGTCTCTGGTCGCCATTCTCGATGCCGACAAGGAAGGTTTCCTCCGTTCCGAAACCGCCCTCGTGCAGACCATCGGTCGTGCTGCTCGAAATATCGATGGTCAGGTCATCATGTATGCCGACAAGATCACTGATTCCATGCAGCGGGCCATTTCCGAAACGAATCGTCGTCGTGGGTTGCAAGAGGCCTACAACAAAGAACATGGCATCAATCCGCAAACCATTCGCAAGGCCGTCACCGACATCCTCGCGACACTTCGGGGTACCTCGGGTGCTCCGGTTCCCGGAAATGGCAAACGATCAACTGCTCGCGACAAGGTGCGCTCGAATCTCGCTGAACTGCCGGCCGATGAACTTGGTCGTTTGGTGCTCACCCTCGAGGAAGAGATGAAGGAAGCTGCGGCCGACCTTCGGTTCGAATACGCAGCCCGACTCCGAGACGAAATCAAGGAACTGCGTCGAGAACTTCGCGAAGTGGGCTGAACCTCCGCTTCGAGCATCGTTCTGATTCGGGGCGACAGTAGGCTCCCGCCGTGGATCAACTGGTCATTCGTGGTGCCCGAGAGCACAACCTTCGCAACGTCTCGATTGAACTTCCCCGAGACCGCCTCATTGTTTTCACGGGCCTTTCTGGTTCAGGCAAGTCATCGTTGGCGTTCGACACGATCTACGCCGAAGGCCAACGCCGTTACGTCGAGTCGCTGTCGGCCTATGCCCGTCAGTTCTTGGGGCAGATGGACAAGCCCGATGTCGACTTCATCGAGGGTCTGTCGCCCGCGATCTCCATCGATCAGAAGTCGGCCTCTCGCAACCCGCGTTCCACCGTTGGCACGATCACCGAGGTCTACGACTACCTCCGCCTTCTCTATGCGCGTATCGGCGTTCCGCATTGCCCAGTCGATGGGTCCGTTATTAAGCGTCAGACCCCGCAGCAGATCGTCGATCGAGTTCTCGAACTACCCGACGGCACCAAGTTCCAGGTTCTTGCCCCAGTCGTGCGCGGCCGCAAGGGCACCTACGACACGCTGCTCACCGATTTGGCCTCGCAGGGCTTTGCCCGCGCCATCATCGATGGCGAATTGCATGAGCTCACCGACAAGATCGAACTCGCTCGCTACGAGCAGCACACCATTCAGATCGTGGTCGACCGGCTGGTGAAGAAGGCCGGCATCGATCGCCGTCTCACCGACTCGCTCGAAACCGCGCTGCGCATTGCCGAAGGCGTTGCCGAAGTGCAGATCGTGGGCGGGGGAGACGACTCCGGTCTCGACGATGAGATCCTCACCTTCTCGCAGCATCTGGGCTGCCCATCATGTGGTCTGAGTTATGAAGAACTCGCACCCCGAAATTTCTCGTTCAACTCGCCCTATGGAGCGTGTGAACACTGCGATGGTCTCGGTACAAAGTTCGAGGTCGACGCCGAACTTGTTATTCCCAATCCGGACCTCACTGTTGCCGAGGGCGCACTCGCGCCTTGGGCCACTGCTCGCACCCAGTATTTCGGCCGACTGCTCGAGTCAGTGTGCGATGTCTACGAGATCGATCCCGATGTTCCGTTCGACAAGTTGCCGAAGAAGCAACAGAAGTTGCTGCTGCATGGCACCGGAGCCACCGGTCGGGTGCAGGTTCGCTACAAGAACCGTTATGGGCGTCAGCGGTCCTACGACGCAAAGTTCGAAGGCCTTGTTCCGTGGCTGCAGCGCCGTCATTCCGATGCCGAAAGTGATGCACAGCGTGAACAA
>CAIKHC010000378.1 GCA_903827085.1 uncultured Candidatus Nemicrothrix sp.
TTCTTCGGGTCGCCGTAGGCCTCGAGATTTTCGCCATAAGCCACGTGATCGCTGACTGCAATGCGGTCGATGCCGGCAAGATCAGCCGCACGGGCTTGGTCAAGCACGTACTGAAACGAACCGGGATCGTCCTGGCGGAATGTGCGGAGTTGGATGGAGACCTGAGGCGACGTCATGGACTCATGCTGCCATGCCAAATCCTCCTGCGCAGATGTCGCAAAAAAGCACGAAGCATCGTCTAGACAATCTCGGTGATTCCGCTCTGGGCTCAGATCGCTGGTGGCGCCGCCGCCGTTGCATCGATCGTCAGTTCATCCACCCAGACCACTCGCCTTTTAAGGGTTCGAACCGCTGCGGGAATCGCGCCATCTACATGGCTCCTGCTCGCCACATCTTCATTGGCGTGGTTCGCCTACGGCGTTTCGGTGCGCTCACCGCAGCAAATCATTGCCAACGGCACATGGGTCATCCTCGTGATTCCGCTCTCTTGGTTCATGCTTCATGACAAACCACTGCGCACGCGTCTCGGCGCGCAACTCCTCATTGCCTTTTCACTTCTCGTACTTCTTGGCCTCGGCGTTCTCAACGAGAACATTCCCGCATATATAGGAATGCCGGCTTCGATTCTCGTGAACCTTCCGCAGATTCGCTACACAATTCAACACGGGCGAGGTCCAGGCATTTCGGTTGCTGCGTGGGCGTTTCTCGCTACGAGTTCGTATCTGTGGTTCACCTATGGAATTGGTGCAGGAGAAATTCCCGTCATCATCAATTCCGGTATCGCAGCATTGCTCGGGACGACCGCGGTTGTGGCGTTGCTCGTACGCCCAGCAACCAACTTCTCAGGAACTGATCTGACGAGCGATGCTGATCTCGTGACCGGCCGGATCGAGAATGTGGAAGTACCGCTCTCCCCAGACGGCATCTGACGGCGCCATGAGCGGCGCGAAGCCGGCCGCAACGAACGCGTCGTAGACAGAATCGACGTTGTCGACCCAAAGGATGAAGCGACCCCAGATGCGTTCGGGCCGCACCCATGTCGGATCAAACTGCAAATTCAGAAACTGCCCATCGTTCAACTTCAACGTGGTGAACGAGGCTTCCACTCCGCCGAACACCACCTCCGAGCCCAGCACCCCATAGAACGCGACCGACGCTGCCATATCGGCTGTTACCAACGTGATGGCGCTGATCGATTCCGCGTGATTCATACCTCTCTATTGAGCCACACATCGGGCGTTTGCCCAAGAACGCTGCGCGCCGTCGCCGCTAACGTCGCCCCATGACCGGTGAGGCAGAAATCAAGGCAACCTCTGCTGACCCCCCGCGCGCCACCATTGCGCTTGTCATGATCGTCAAGGACGAGGCCCACGTCGTGACCGAGGCCTTTGACTCGGTACTCGAATTCATCGACACCTGGTGCATCGTCGACACCGGATCCACCGACGGCACCCAAGACCTCATCCGCTCGTACTTTGCCGAAGCTGGAATCCCCGGAGAACTTCACGAGCGCGAATGGGTGGACTTCGCTCACAATCGAACTGAAGCGCTTCAACTCAGCCGTGGAAGTGCCGAGTACGCGTTGATGATGGATGCTGACGATCTTCTTGTTGGCGAACCTGACTTCGATGCGCTCGATGCCGACGCGTACATGATGCGCATCGGCACAGGCTTCACTTACTGGCGCACACAACTGTTCAAACTCGAACGCCCCTGGGAATATCGCGGCGTCCTGCATGAATACGCGGTTTGCACCGAACCGTGCGGACCTATTGAACGACTGGGCGGCGAGTACCACCTTGAGTCCCGTCGACTCGGCGGACGCAATCTCGCTGACGATAAGTACGAACGCGACAGCGCGGTGTTGCGTGACGAACTCGAACGCGATCCCGACGATTCTCGAACCGTTTTCTATTTGGCCCAGAGCCGCATGGACGCTGGCGACCCGCACGAGGCCTACGACCTCTACACGCGGCGTACCCAAATGGGCGGCTGGAACGAAGAGATTTTCTATTCCCATATGCAACGCGCCCGAGCGCTTCAACGAATGGGCACATCGTGGGATCGCGTGCTCACTGCGTATCTCGATGCGTGGAATACCCGGCCAACTCGCGTCGAACCTCTCGTGGAAATCGCACGCCACTATCGATCGACCAGCGAATGGCAGCTCGCACACCTCTTTGCCGCGCGCGCAACTGACATCGGCTTTCCCGATGGCGATCTTCTCTTTGTGTCGGCCGACGCCCACAATTGGCAGGCTGCTGATGAGCGTTCGATGGCCGCCTATTACATCGGTAACTACCAAGAGAGCTTCGATCAGTGCACCAAATTGCTCAACGATTCGAAGCTTCCGCTTGACCAACGTGATCGGGTGCTTTCCAATCGCGACTTCTGCCTTCCCTACCTTCTGGCTGAAGAGCGCATACGTCCTCTCGATGTCATTGCCAGGCTGACCGAGCGATTCGAATCACCTGCGGTTGATCCCAACGTCACGCTCACGATTACCACCTGTCGTCGTCGCGACCTGTTCGACCGATCGATGGATTCGTTCCTGCGCAATTGCACTGACGTCGATGCGATTGATCGATGGATCTGCATCGATGATGGCTCCAGCGACCAAGACCGCGCCGCGATGGCCGAGCGGTACCCGTTCTTTGAATTCATTTGGAAGGACAACACCAATAAGGGTCACGCGCGCAGTATGGAAATACTTCGCGCCGAAGTTTCTTCGCCCTATTGGATGCACCTTGAAGACGACTGGGAGTTTTTTGCTCCCGATTCCTATGTCAGCCGTGCAATCGCGATTCTTGAAGATGACCCATTCATTGGGCAGGTCTTGTTCAATCGGAATTATGCAGAGCTCGCTAGCGAACGGGATATTCCCGGCGGCGAGCTGCGTACGACTGCACGTGGCAAGCAGCCCTACCGAGTGCACATCCATGCTGAGCCCGGAACCGAAGCTTTCGAAATCTTCAACCGCGACATCGGCAAAAACCGTCCGACCAACTCGTGGTGGCCGAACTTTTCGTTTCGGCCGTCAATGTTGCGCACCTCTGCCATCAACGAGATCGGCGCGTTCAGCATCGAACCAATTCACTTCGAACTTGAGTTCGCACAGCGATTCACTGCCGCCGGACTGCGAAGCGCATTCTTCGACACCATTTGCAACGTCAATATTGGAACGCTCACAACGGAGACTGGCCCCAATCGCAGGCCAAACGCGTACGAGCTCAA
>CAIKHC010000379.1 GCA_903827085.1 uncultured Candidatus Nemicrothrix sp.
ACTGCTTCCGGGACTTGCTGATGGCTCAGTTGTTGCCGGTATCGGTTTTGGAGATGCGCTGTCATCAAAGTCCAGCCGAGTGACCGGCACGGTGAAAACGGTCTTGAGCGGCGCTCTCGCGAATCTGCTCGTCGTTACCGTTGGCAGCGATCTTGCGATCGTCGACGCAACAACAAAGGGTGTCGACGTTCGCCTCCTCGCGAATCTCGATCTCACGCGCCGAAGCGCTCAAGTCACCTTCGATGATGCAGAAGCAATCATCGTTCCTGGTGGCGCACAATCGCTTATCGACTTTGCACGACTCCTCCTTGCTGCTGAAGCAACCGGTGTCGCTCGCGCCACAACGGATATGGCGGCTGACTACGCCCGCGAGCGTCAGCAGTTCGGACGAGCGATCGCCATGTTCCAAGCGGTGAAACATCACTGCGCCAACATGTTGGTTGAAACAGAAATCGCAACTGCTGAAGTTTGGGATGCTGCACGCGCTGCAGCCGCAGGTGGCGAACAGTTCTCCTATGCCGCAGCGATGGCCGCAGCAACTGCAGCCCATGCCGGTGACCGGAACGCACAGCTCAATATTCAGGTGCACGGCGGCATCGGATTCACATGGGAACACGACGCTCACCTTTACTTGCGACGTGCACTTGCGATCGAAGCTCTTATCGATGCCGAACAAGCCGCCATCGACATCGCCAACCTCCTCCGCAAGGGCGTGAAGCTGGTGCGCTCTGTGGAACTTCCCCCTGAAGCTGAAGCATTCCGATCTGAAGCCCGCTCAGCAATTGAAGCAGTCAAGGAACTTGAAGGAACCAAGCAGGTCCAGGCGCTCGTCGCTTCTGGCTACGCCGTCCCTCATTGGCCCAAGCCGTGGGGTCGGGCAGCAAGTGCAATCGAACAACTCGTGATTGAAGAGGAGTTCAATCGTGCGGGATTCAAGCGACCGAGTTACCAAATCACTGGTTGGGTCATCCTCACCCTTACGCAGCACTCCACCGACGATCAGTAGGAACGTTGGATCATGCCCGCCCTCAATCAGGAACTCATCTGGTGTCAGCTGTTCAGTGAGCCAGATGCCGGTTCCGATGCTGCGGGTGTAAAGACAAAGGCAACTCGCGTCGATGGCGGATGGCTAGTAACCGGGCAGAAGGTTTGGACAACTGGTGCACATCTCGCCGCATTCGGCCTCATTACTGTGCGCACAAATCCCGATCTCCCGAAGCACCAAGGGATCACGTGCATGGTTGTCGACATGCACGCTGAAGGCGTCGAGATTCGCCCACTGCGCATGGTGAACGGCGGCGCAGAATTTAACGAGGTGTTCTTCAACGACGTGTTCGTTCCTGATGACGACGTTGTCGGACCAGTTGATGGTGGATGGACAGTTGCCCGCGGAACGCTCGGCAACGAAAGCGTCAGCATCGGCAGCGGCGATGGCGCAATGGTGATTCCACCGGCTTCGTTCCTCGCCCCTTTCGACGCCAATCCCGCTCGACTTTCGGGTGGCGCTGGTCGAATCGGTCGAGCCACTGCTCGATCACAAGCAGCGGAAACACTCAATGTGCGCAGTGCGCAGCGAGCGGTTGCCGGTGGTGAACCAGGGC
>CAIKHC010000380.1 GCA_903827085.1 uncultured Candidatus Nemicrothrix sp.
AGACCCATGAAGCAAAGGTTCGTGGGTATCTGCCTGGTCGTTTCTCGTTCAACGTTGCCGGTGGTCGCTGCGAAGCGTGCTCGGGCGATGGCACCATCAAGATCGAAATGCATTTCCTTCCCGATGTCTATGTGCCCTGCGAAGTATGCAAGGGCGCTCGTTACAACCGCGACACCCTCGACATCACCTTCAAAGATCACAACATCTCTGACATCCTCAGCATGAGCTGCGAAGAAGGCGTTGAATTCTTTTCGAACCAGCCAGCAATTGCTCGTCATCTGCAAACGTTGGTCGATGTTGGTCTTGGCTATGTGCGACTCGGCCAGCCGGCCACAACGCTTTCTGGTGGCGAAGCGCAACGAGTCAAGCTTGCGAGCGAACTCTCGAAGCGTTCAACCGGGCGAACCGTGTACATCCTCGACGAACCGACAACTGGTCTCCATTTCGAAGACATCCGTAAGTTGCTGACTGTGCTTTCCCGTCTTGTTGATCAGGGCAACACGGTGTTGGTCATCGAGCACAACCTCGACGTCATCAAGACTGCCGACTGGTTGATCGACCTTGGCCCCGAAGGTGGCAGCGGCGGTGGCTCAGTGCTCGTTGAAGGCACGCCCGAAAAGGTCGCCGCCACAAAGAAGAGTTACACCGGACAGTTCCTGCGTCCGCTGCTCGGCCTCGAGTAGTTCAGGTGATCTGCAACATGCGGTCGAGTGCAACCTTGGCCCACTGAGTGGTGCCGGGGTCGACCGTTATGCGGTTGACAACTTTGCCAGCGACCAGGTTCTCGAGGATCCAACACAGGTGCTGCGCGTCGATACGGAACATCGTTGAACACGGACACACAAGCGGATCAAGCGAGACCACGGTTTTGTCTGGTGTTTCGTTGTTGAGGCGATTGATGAGATGGATCTCGGTGCCGACGCCGATGACTGCGCCAACCGGTGCGTTCTCAACGGCACGGATGATGAAGTCGGTAGAGCCAACCTGATCGGCGAGTTCGCACACATCGTGGGCGCATTCGGGATGAGTCACCACAATGCCGTCGGGGTTGGCTTCGCGGAATGCCGCAATGTGTTCGGGGCGGAACCGCTGATGAACGGAGCAGTGGCCCTTCCATAGAAGGAAGGTGGAGTCCTTGACTTCGGCTTCGGTGAGGCCGCCGTGTTCGCGTCGGGGATCCCAGACACGCATTTGCTCGTGGGAGAAACCAAGGCCCATCGCAGTGTTACGGCCGAGGTGTTGATCGGGGAAGAACAGGACCTGTTCGCCACCGGCGCCGTCTTCGGCACGATTGCCCAATGAGAGCGCCCATTCGAGAACGGCCCGGGCATTCGAAGACGTACACACCGCGCCTCCGTGTTCTCCAACGAACGCCTTCAGTGCGGCCGAAGAGTTCATGTAGGTGATCGGGATGACCTTCGAGATGTCGGTAGTGGCCGCCAGGGTTTCCCATGCTTCGGTCACTTCTTCGAGATCGGCCATATCGGCCATCGAGCAGCCGGCATTGAGATCGGGGAGGATCACCGCTTGGTGGTCACCTGTGAGGATGTCAGCTGACTCGGCCATGAAGTGCACGCCGCAGAAGATGATGTAGTCGGCCTGCGGTTGTTCCTGAGCAAGCACCGAGAGGCGGAACGAATCGCCGCGGGCATCGGCCCATTCCATGACTTCATCGCGCTGGTAGTGATGGCCGAGGATGAAGACTCGGTCGCCGAGTGTGGCCTTCGCTGCAGCGATTCGCTGCGCGAGTTCACCCAGTGTGGCGTCTGTGTAGCGCTCACCGAGCGGTAGTTGGAGGCGAAGCATGTTGTGGTGCACTCCCTGAAAGGACGGGGAGATCCGATGAGTGGCCGGTGGGGGCAGCCTGGTCGCCACGCCACGGGGTTGTCGGCCTCGGGTCTCGATATGTCGCCGGATACCAGGCCGGCTCAGTCAGTGTACGCACTCAGCGGCTTGTTTGCCTCTGATGGCCCATACGATCGTAGGAATGGTGCAGCGACCGCCGGCCGGCACGATTCCTGACGAGCCCGGCTCGTATCAATTCAAGGACATCAACGGTCGCGTCATTTATGTGGGCAAGGCCAAGAGCCTTCGGTCGCGACTGTCGAACTATTTTCAAGATCCGGTCCATCTCGCGCCCCGCACCGCCCAGATGGTCGCCACAGCCGAGACGGTCGAATGGATTCAGGTTCGCAACGAGCTCGAAGCGCTCATGCTCGAGTACAGCCTGATCAAACAGCATGAGCCTCGGTTCAACATCGACCTTCGGGACGACAAGAGCTATCCGTTTTTGGCGGTGACGG
>CAIKHC010000381.1 GCA_903827085.1 uncultured Candidatus Nemicrothrix sp.
ACACTGAGCCTGTAGCAAAGGCGCGTCCGCTCGCGGCGCTGGGTGTTTCCTGCGCGTAGAGCAACCATTCATCGGCTCGGAAGGGACGGTGAAACCACATCGCATGATCGAGGCTGGCCATGAAGACGTTGTCAATGGGTCCAAGCGCGTGCGGCAGCAGGGCAGTGTCGAGAAGCGTCATGTCGGACGCGTAGGTGAGTGCGCAGGTATGCAGCACCGGATCGTCGGGAAGCGTGCCCGTGGCCTTCATCCAGACTCGCTGGTAGGGCGGCAACTCGCGATTGCGATCTTCAGGCGACCAGTCGCAGTTGCGAAGGTCGAAGGGCAGATCCATCTCGAACCGGTGATCGTCGTATTCCGCTGCGAACTCCGCCCATCGCTCTTGAACGGTAGGGAGCGTTTCGGGAGCGGGAACCTCGGGCATCGTCGCGGAGTGGTCGAAGCCGTCCTCGGGAACCTGGAAGGAAGCCGAAAGGCTGAAGATGGCCCGGCCGTGCTGGATGGCAGTGACGCGGCGGGTGGTGAATGAGAGGCCGTCGCGGATCCGCTGAACCTCATAGAGGATTGGAACCCGGGAATCACCGGGACGAAGGAAGTAGGCATGCAGCGAATGCACGCGAGTCTCTGGTTCGACTGTGCGCGCCGCAGCGATGAGCGCCTGACCGGCGACCTGGCCACCGAAGACTCGCTGTTGTTCCGACGGGGGACTGATGCCGCGGAACATATTGACTTCGATGGGTTCGAGATCAAGAAGGGTGAGGAGTGCGTCTACTGCGGCCTGAGTCACCCCCTTAATCTCCCACATTGAGAGGACTTTTGTGGGCGTTCTTCCCGCATCAGTGCCGGTTGGACCGGTAGGGTCCGCGCATGGGTACGAACTTTCCGCAGGGATTCCGTTGGGGCACCGCAACCGCCGCACATCAGGTCGAGGGCGGCAACTGGAACAACGATTGGTGGGCGTGGGAACACGCGCCGAACACGCTTTGTGAAGAACCAAGCGGAGACGCGTGCGATCAACTGAATCGCTACGACTCCGATATTGCGCTGTGTGCCGCACTTGGGTTCGATAACTATCGATTCTCGATTGAGTGGTCGCGCATCGAACCTGAGTCCGGTGAATTCTCAATGGCGGCACTCGACCATTACCGACGCGTGCTTGCGTCATGTCACGCACATGGCATTGAACCAGTGGTGACGTTCCATCACTTCACAACTCCACGGTGGGTTGCTGCCGAAGGCGGATGGCACACTGCGTCGACGGTTGATCGCTTTCTTCGTTTCGCGGAAAAATCCGTGAATTATCTCGGTGATCTCATCGGCACGGCCTGCACGATTAACGAGCCCAACATCGTCTCCTTTGTTGGGTATCAGATGGGAATGTTTCCGCCTGGAGCTACGGACGACGCGCAGTTCGAAGCGGCAAACGCAAACTTCATCGATGCTCATCGGCGAGTCGTCCCCGTGCTCAAGAGCGGCCCCGGAGATTTCCCGGTGGGGCTCACATTGTCGATGGCTGACTACCAGGCCGTTCCACCCGATGATGTCGACGCAATTGCTCGGCGTGATCACGTTCGTGCAGTTTCCGAAGATCAGTTTCTCGACATCGTTGGCGAGGATGACTTTCTGGGCGTGCAGGTCTATAGCCGCACGCGAGTTGGTGCCAAGAGTGTGCTGGGTGGCGAGGAAGGTGTTCCAACCCTTCCGATGGGCTACGAGTTCTGGCCCGAATCACTCGGCGCGTGTTTGCGACGTGCGTGGGACTACACCGGAGGTTCGGTTCCGTTACTCGTGACCGAAAACGGAATCGGCACGAATGATGATCCGCAGCG